>JAQYWL010000135.1 GCA_030145035.1 Desulfobacteria bacterium
GCCAACGCCTGGTACAGCGGACAGCTTCAATGCCGGCACCCGCCTGCCTTCGCCACGCAGGGCATGGAGTCTACATCCTAGCATCTCCGGCACTGGCGGGCAGGTTGCCATGTGTGCTTGCATTCTAGCTGCCCGGCGAGTTTGGCGCTGGCAGGCGGGTGCCAGGCGGGTCGGCTAACCCCTTGTTTTTCCTTGGAGCCGGCGATGGGATTTGAACCCGCGACCTACTGATTACGAATCAGTTGCTCTACCCCTGAGCTACGCCGGCTAATTTCGTGAAATACTTTGTACCATGCGGATTTGCAGCCGGTCAACGAAATTTTAAAAGTGGGGAAAAACGCCCCAAAACGGGCATTTTGGGACGCAAAAAACGCCCCATTTCCGCTTCATAATCATGTGCGGATAGGTGGCTGGTTCAACTGCCCCCGCTTCCACAATTCTCACCAAATGAAAACTTGTAGCTGGGGCAGCCTGCTTTGCTGTTGGGCCGTAAAAGAACTGGGGATCGGTACCACGTCAGTTGCCAACAAACTTGGCATGCACCGATCCAGCGCTAGCAGAGCACCCTCTTCCACTAAAGGCGCAGTCCGTACTGTCAGTCCAGGAATTGCCTTATCCCGTTGGAAGATGGACCTGGCTGTTTCAACGGGGCCTCCCGTGGTCAAGAATAGTCTCTTGAGGAATTTTTCCCCAGATTGCAAAACCTACAGTACCTGCCACCCCACATGAAAATGCAACCAATAAGTTAGTTGCTGGGCCTATCAGCCATAGAAAAGCTCCGCCGAAGGCTGCCACTGAGACAATTACATCACGTAACAGGTAGTAGAGGCCGAACATGGCTGCCTTTTGGCCTTCTGGGGCAAGATCCATAATAAGTGCCTTTCGCGTTGGTTCTCCAAACTCTTTAAGTCCGCGCAAGATGAATGCAAGAACCAGCCAGGTGAAAGACTGACAGAATAAAAGCACCAGAGGAAAGAGTGTGAAAAAGATGAATGTTGTTACTACGAAAGGTCTTTTTGTGCTTCTGTCTGCGAAATAAGCCACCGGAACATAAATCAATACGGCGGTTGCCATTTCAAAGCTCGTTAAGACTCCAAATTGGAAAGCGGTGACAGGTGCGGCAATCGTTTTCATGCACCATACGACCACAAAGGCGTAAGGGATCTGTTCGCAGAACCGGACCATAATGTCGGAAATGAGCAACCGTTTAAGCGAGGGATTCATTTTGGCCAAAAGCCGCAACGGATTTTTTTCCAGTATTAGAGGTCGCTCGACATCTGCTGTTTCGGGCTGATCCGCTTCGATGAGCACCTGTTGTAACACCGCTGCCACGCCGGATAGTAGAAGGGCTACTACAAAAGCCAGTCGAACTCCGTTACGTTCACCCCAAACCCCTATACACAGCCCCCCAAACATCGGGCCAAGCGCCATGGGGATGCGACGCACGAGGGAGTGCATGGAAACCCCCATGGTTCGCTTATCTATTGGTAGCACCCTGGCAACAAGGCTCATAGTCGCCGGCAAGGATATCGCGGTCCATGACAGGAAAAACACTGCTCCCACCAAAACGGCCTGCCAGGCCGGGATCAATATGACCACAAGAAATCCGCACATAGCAACGATGTTAAAAACAAGCAAGGCTCGTTTGGTGCCTAGACGGTCGGAAAGGTAACCACCGGGAAAGGAATAGAGTGCTGAAAGAAGATTATCTAGGCCATTGAGGACTCCGATTGATAGAACGCCGCCGCCGAGTGCCATCAAATAAATGGGCAGGAACCTCTCGGCCATCCGTTCTCCCATACCCACAAGAATGACCATGCCAAGCATGCCAACCGTGCTTCTTCGGAGGCCCAGAAAACCTGAAACCTGCACCAGACGAGTCATGATCAAACAGCTTCTCCTTTGCAGACTTTCTACAATTAACTTGATTGTATAGGAATTTCCTTTTTTCGAGCGGCGAAGCCGCGTTGTATAGAATCGCGAAGCGATTGTATAACTTGAGCCGTCAGGGAGGTCAAACCGAAACTGGTCAGATTGGGATCGGGCCAAGCTATTGTATTGAAATAGCGAAATTTTCCAAAGACCTCATTTGTCAAATACTAAACAAAGTCTTATCTTGTCGTTGGAGACCGTAAAAAGGGTTGACGGCCTTTATTTTCATATGGTCCGTAAAGCCACCTTGTGACGACAAAAGCTTGCTGATAAACTAGAGTTATCTATTCAGAATTCTAATTCTCATTCGAAAAGGAAGACTTCTTGGAAGCGACTTCTAAAATACTGCGCAAAGTACTCCTGGTTTTGTTAGGGGTGGGGGGACTAGGCCTGGGCATCTGGGCTTTGCTCTCTCCTACAGGAGGGCATGTCACTGAGACTCCAGTGGAGGTTGTTGAGATTGATTCTCGGGGTGACGGTTTATGGTTTGTCCCCAAAGACGTCATTGCTCAGCAATCTGGGATACCCAACCCTTTTGTGCTCAGAGTTAAGAACCTTCGCGCTGAACGTTTAAAGGTTGAGGTTACTGCCGAAGTTGACGGCCGTGTTGAACTTCGAAGCAGCGATCTCAAAGCAGGTGATCTTTTAATACTTGGGCCCAGTGAGGTACTGGCCGGACAAGCTGTGGCTGCAACAACCGGAATAGATGATGAGCGGTTGATTCACCTCACCCTGGAGGCTGGGATGGAAGCGGCCATGGCCGAGGACCTTGATGAGAGTATTCGTTTTATCTCAGTGAACTATAGTGATGACTTGGGTTACAGTAGGACTTCAATGCGAAAGTTGCTCAAGAGAGCATACAAGGAATTTGACGAGCCTATTATCAGATGGGATGAACCGCCGGAGATCAACATCAAAGATGGCCGAGCAATAGTCAGCGCAAAGGTGAGGTTGAGTGCCGTCTATGGGGGACGGCGCAACTATTTGTTGGGAGATAGGGAGACGCCTAACCATCTCTCAGTACAGTTGAACAAATCCGACTACAGTTGGAAGGTTTTTGCAATCGAGGGACTCAGGCCCTTGGGTTTCGAGGAGGAATTCCTTCGTCTACTAGGAGACGACCTTGGACTTGAACTCACAGAATCGGAAAAAGAGGAGAAAGGCCGCGCGTGTATGCCCTGCCGGCAAAGGATGTCTGAACGCTTCGGTTCGGGGTCCTAACGAAAGGGATCAGGGTTGAGTCCTTAATCTTGACAGTCCGTTTTCTAGAGGCGCATTTGTCAAGAATAAACAGGCTGTTGCCCAAATCCCTTTTCGCCTGTTCTGAAACGTTTTTTGATAAGTCTAAGGCTTGCTCCAGGCAATGCCAAAACTCGCCCTTCGGGCTCAAACAGTTGGCATTGCTGTTCTTCCGCTACGCCAAGACTTATGAACAAAAAACGTTTCAATGAACC
>JAQYWL010000529.1 GCA_030145035.1 Desulfobacteria bacterium
TACAGCAAGAGGCTTCTGGGAGCACATGGGTTTTTCCGACACTGGAGATGGAAATTACAGGTGGGTTTCTAATCGCAGGGGTGAAAAATTTGGAGCTGTGCGGTTACTTGAAAAATCCCCCTAAACCTGCCTGCCATTGCCAGAGATGCCGGCACATAAGCTGAATGCTGTCTCAGGCGTCGGCAGGCGGGTCCCCCTTTAATAAAGGGGGACTTTTGGGAATTCCCCCCTTTCTTAAAGGGGGGCTAGGGGGGATTTTAATGGTCTTGCCAAGATCACGAATCCACTAACCGCACAGGTCGAAATTATTGAGATCCATAAAGGAAATTGATGCCGATTATGTCATTATCGATCTCGGGGGCGATACCTCTTTTAATGTCATAGATTTCTTTCTTGCAGCAGACTATGGGATCGTTTTGACGACCTGTGATCCTGCCTCCTATTTGGATGCCTATAATTTTATCAAGGTGGCGCTATATCGGAAGTTAAACAGGCTCTTCGGGCCGGAATCAGGGTTCATGGCACGGAAAGATACCGATCTTCAGCGGCTCATACGCGAGGCCACGGTGTCATCAAATGGGAATAAGGTGGAAAGTATAGCCCGGTTAATTGAAAGGGTTAGAAAGCAACAACCCCGGCATCTATCCCTGATGACTCGGGTACTAAAAGCTTTCAATCCGAACCTGATTGTCAATATGATTGCCGATGATTCTAATGTCATGGAGGTGGTCAATCGAATTCAGGAGGTGTCACAAAAAATGCTCTCGATACAGGTTGGATATCTAGGTGGGCTTCCGGATCAACCCGAGGTAAAAAATAGTGCAAAGGACCTGGTGCCTGTTGTTGCAAGATATCCAAATGGAATTCTTTCGCAAGAGCTGGAACACATCATAGATAAGGTTGGACATTAGGCGGGAAAGAATAGAGAGGGAGAGCCTCATGAGAATATTAGACAAGTTCTTTTCAAAAGGTGTGAAACAAGAATCGGGCCATCAACAAAAGTGACCCAAGGGAGAAAGACACTGATTTGCTCGAGGATCTTGAGCCATTGGGAACGGCGTAATTTTGATTGCGGATTGCCCTGCCCGCTCGCCAAGCTTGCGAGGCAGACGGGTGCCGACCGCTTGATTCCAGGGTCTGGGCCAGGGGCGCGATGCGCCAGCTCTGGGCCAGGGATTTCGGAATGCAGATCGAAAAAATGCGGGTTGTGTGAGGTGTATTATCCTTCTTGGTGGGCCTCCGGCTCGGAGAGGCTACGCCTCGGCTTCCGGCTCGGAGAGCGTACAGCTCGGAGAGAGAGCGATGCCCACCCTACAAATAAACGATAATCTACTGCCGGGACTTGCGCTGTTTCAAATAAGTCCAGATCGCTCCAGTAAAACCGATAATTGCAAGGATGATAAATAAAATAGTTAGGTTACTCATTATGAAATCCTCCATCAACCACATAACCCCAGATGAAGAAACCTGTTGCGGCAAAAAGCCCAATAATCAGATTCGAAATATTCCATTGATCTCTGACAATGTTACCGACAATAGCGACAAGTGCAATACCTTTGCTGATATCATAAAGGTACTTGGCTGTATTTTCTCTTTGCTTCTTGTTCATTCGATTGTTCTATTTTCAACGATCAAATACCGGTAATAGTGCCTTTTCTATGAACCAATAAGATTTTTTCACGACCGTATCAAGATAAACATGGATAGTCAACAAGCTTTGTGCATTGGTCAGCTCGTAGGGTGGGCACTGCCCACCAAAAAAGGTGTATTATCCTGTACTTCTCGTGATTGATCCAAATAATTCCAATCGCACAGCTCCAAAAATTTCAAAGGACGGAGTAGTTGGTAAGCTGTTAAGCTAGGGTCAATGCTGTTGAATTATGGATGAATTCATGATTGCTCTGCGCCATAAAATCCCCCCACCCCCCCTTCACTAAAGGGGGGCAAGGGGGGATTTTTGTCGAACCAATCCCTTAATTCAACAGCATTGAGGGCGAGGGTGGGGGTGAAAAACAGACATTCCAAAATGTTTAACCGGGAGGATTAACCATGCCGAAGATTCTGATTGTAGATGACCAGCAATGCATTAGAGAACTCCTTTCAGAAGAGCTGATCCATGAAGGGTAGCGGGTTGTGAGTACAGGTGACGCCGAATCGGTTATTGGACACCTCAGATTTTCACGGCCGGATCTGGTGCTTCTGGATCTGTATCTGGACGGACCCGACGGATGGGAAGTATTGCGGGATATCAAGAATCAAGATCCCCATCTGCCGGTCGTTATCTTCACGGCCTATGACAGCTTTATGGATGACCCGCGCCTGTCTCAAGCAGACGGCTACGTGATAAAGAGTATCGACCTTGGTGAACTCAAACAAAAGATAGCCGAGTTCCTGAATCGGAAAACGGCCAACCAACCAGTCTTGTGTTTACAGGCAAGCATGGCACCAAAATAGGCCGAAAGGGTGTCGATTTCTTAGAAGATTCGCATCAAGGATGGTTCTGAGGGTTAATGGATAAATCGAATATGGTAAGGTCTTTGATTGTATTGAATCTCGCAATCGCTGTGGTCTTTTTTGGCTTTTCTGCCTGGTCCAAGGCACAGCAGATAGAAAACGAGTGTCTATCATGCCATCTGGAGGTTTACCGGAACGGGGGCTCAAATTCGTTCCAGCACGCTCCCTTTAAAAAAGGAGAATGTGACGCCTGCCACTTGAAACAGGAAGGGGCTATGAAGGGGAAGCGCGCCTCGAAAAAGCGGGCAATGGAGCCTGTTATTTTGACCAATCCCGGTTATCTTACGGAACATAACGTTTTACTGAAACGGCTCATCAGTGGGGCAAGTTATGATATCAATCTTATGCTTAAGGATCCGCCGGGAAATAAGGTGGAAACTAGATTTAGAGGGGTCATCCCCGCGAGGGTGCGCAATGGGGCACGAAATGATAAAAAACCACCTCTGATATCCCGGATTAAGGTCGGCCCAATAGAAAAAGCCCCATTTCTTTCGACAACCATAATGTGGGATACTGATGAGCCGTCAACTTCTTGCATAGAATACGGTCTTTCTGATCAATATGGCAAACGCAGCCCGGAGGATATCACCATGGTGAGGCATCACCGGGTAAACATCTGTGAACTGGAAGGTGGAAAGGATTACCACTTTCGGGTGATATCCAACGACATGTTCGGCAATCAAGCTGTCTCTGAGGATTGTCTGTTCAATACAGCAAAAATAGCAGAGTCTCATCTTGAGGAGAAAAGAGAGCCCCCGGAATTAGCGGTGAAAAACGCGGAAATCTTTCTGCGGCGTAAAAGGGCAAAATCATTAGAGCTTAGCTTGTACTTGGAGACCACGAGGGCGGCAAATGTGACCGTTGAATGCGTGAAAGTGAAGGATGGGTGTACAGGTCTGAATGTTGGGAAGGAACTCACCATTGATGCCTGCCGTGGGTGCCATTCTACTGACGCTTTGGGTCTAACCCATCCTGTGGGGGTTGCCGCAAAGCCCACAGCAAAGATACCCGGTTATTTGCCGACGTTGAAAGGCGGCATTATGACATGCGTGACATGCCATAATGCGCACGGCGGAGGCAGAAGACATTTTGCGCGCACAGATACAATCAGTTGCACGACTTGCCACGGGGAATAGCATCTCCGCATTCGTAAAGGAGGCAACATGCCAAGTTTCCAGAGAGCTTATAAGCGGAAAAGGTTTTTTAACTTTTCCATAAAAGGAAGGCTGCAGTTGCGTTTGCTGGTCAAGATATGGAGCATTATACTTGCGTCGTTGCTTGTCACGGGAATAATTTTTTATTTTTACAGTGATATAAATGTTGGCAAATCCTACCGCATGTTTCATGTAAAGGCCGAGAATTTTTTGGATTTTCTTATCCCTGTGCTTGTTTGCGGGTTTTTTGCGAGCCTGATCTTGGGTGTTGTTGCATCCCTTTTGTTTCCGCATGCGATTGCCGGGCCTCTGTATAGGATAGAAAAGGAGCTTGCTGAGCTCGGAAAAGGGGATCTGCGCAAAGAGATAAGACTTCGAAAAGGGGACGAACTCAAAGAGCTGGCTAATTCTATTAACCTTATGATCGGGGACTTGAGGGATAAGATCAAAACAATAAGCGATATTTCCGGCCAAATTGGAGGGCTTGCCCAAGAGGCCGCGGCCGAACGTCCTGACGAAACTATAGACAAGATTAAGCTTGCAAACGCGAATCTTCAGGAGGCTATTAACAAATTCAAGCTATAAAATCGCTTCGCGACCAAGCAATCCCCTCACCAAGAGCCCGCCCTGGCCTCCCGCTCGGAGAGCTCTCCGAGCGGGAGGCTCTACAATCCGGAGGCCTACGCCTGGAAAGATGCTTGATGCAGGGGCCTGGTTGCTGATTTTAGGCATGAATCATGCAGGCAATAACACGGAGACGGAGAAGAAACCCACCTGTGAGGACGTGGAACAAAGGGTTAGGGAACTTCCATACAAATTCGTCTAGACGATAAAGGGGAACCAGGGTTTTGAATATTACGATTGGCATAGCGGACATGAAGGTGAGTGATGAGCCTGGTGTGACCCTGGTTACCCACTCATTGGGCTCGTGTATTGGCCTGGCTGTGTATGACCCTGTAGCAAAGGTGGGGGGCATACTTCATTATATGCTTCCAGAATCTGAGCTGGACTTGAAAAAAGCAAAAACAAGACCTTTGATGTTTGCTGATACAGGCATACCGATCCTGTTCA
>JAQYWL010000207.1 GCA_030145035.1 Desulfobacteria bacterium
CAGGACCGGTGATCTCCCGACGCCTTAAGGACAAAGTGGCGTCGAAAAGCTTCCTTCCTTTTTCCATACTGTTAAAGTGGACGCTGATGCGATTGCCTGGCTCCCGGAATCGCCAGTCGTACCGCATGTCCATATTCATAAAGGGTGAAACATGGAAGGCCTTTGTAAATTGATATCTTTTCCACCCCTGAACGGCATGTTCATTCAGGCTTTCGCCCAAAACGTAAACATGCTCTTCACCCCAAGGTGTATTGTGTATCTCCGCGACGATGGTTTCAACCTGTCTGCCGGCCTGGTCGTAACAGTAATAAAAGCTTACGGGATTAAAGCAATGGCCGAAGTAACGAAGATGCGTAAGCATCCTGATTGGCCCACGGAGGTGTTCTCCATACCGCTCATAAACAAGATCCCGAACGGCCCGATCCAGGGCAATCCGGGGGTCACCGAAATGGTCCCTGCGGCGAAAATAGGCGAGGTTGAGCTGACCATTCGACCAGAGCCACCGACCCTCAAATACAGTTTTCAACTCTAAAAGATCGAGATACATCATGAACAGACGGTACGAAAAAGCGTTTGACACCGGCCGGAAGCGGCGGTGGCGAACTCGGCCCTCGTAAACGCAGCTAACCATCTTAAAGCCTCTTTCCAAAATGACGGCAAACCGCCAGGGCGCTGTTCACGCCGTCCTCGTGGAAGCCAAAACCCCAGTAAGCACCGCAGAAGTATATTCGATTGACCCCGTTGATTTCTTCGTGTTGTTTTTGCGAAGCCAGCCCCGTGGGAGTAAAGACTGGATGATGGTAGACCATATTCCGAATAATCTTCTCTGCTCCTATGGTCTCCACAAGATTCAGAGTCACGCAGAACTCTACAGGGGCTTTGATTTGCTGCAGGATGTTCATGTCATACGTCACAGCGACCTTGTCCAGATCTGTTTCGGGCACATGGTAGTTCCAACTGGCCCAGCAAGCTCTTCTTTTTGGTAAACACGAGGTGTCCGTGTGCAATATCGCCAAATTTTTCTGATAAGGAATAGAACCTAAGATGCGACGCTCCGCCTCTGATGGATCCGCCAGCATGGCCAAAGCTTGATCACTGTGGGTGGCGATAATGACTTGGTCAAAACGCTCTGAAGCTGCTTCTTCGGGGGTTACTTCGACGCAATCGGCATGGCGTGTTACCTTCATGACCGGGCAGGCAAGGCGAATCCGATCACGAAAGCCCCTCGTGAGCTTTTCTACGTAACGTTTGGATCCACCTTTGATCACTAGCCATTGTGGCTGGTTACGTATCTTCAAAAAGCCATGATTATCAAAAAATCGAATGAAGAACCGAGCCGGAAGGTGCCATGATTGTTCAGGAGCAGCAGACCAGATGGCTGACCCCATGGGTATGATGAAATCATGGACGAAGGTCTCAGAGTATCCTTTGGCCTTCAGATAATCTCCCAAGGTCGTCTCCTGGTCTTTTCTACGCAGAAGTTCCATGGACTCCCGTCGAAAGCGGAAAATGTCGTATATCATCCTGTAGAATGAGGGTCGAAAGAGATTTCTCCTCTGAGCAAAAAGGGCATTGAGTGAGCTGGGGCTATATTCCAGGCCATCCTTTTTTGAGTTGACACTAAAGCTCATCGTGGATGGCTGCCACGACACCCCCAAGCGCTTCAACAGTTTGACGAAGTTCGGATAGGTTGCTTCATTGAAAACGATAAAACCCGTGTCGACGGCGTAAGTTCTCCCCGCCCATGTCACATCGACGGTGTGGGTATGACCGCCAATGTAATCATTGGCCTCGAAGACCACAATATCGTGCCCCGGGTGAAGTAGATACGCCGAGACCAGGCCTGAAATCCCTGAGCCGATAATGGCAATTCTCATGACGGCAAATCCTTTCGAAACATGGAAAAGAAGCGGCAGCCTCGCCCCTCAACGGGGGTGGGGTTTTTGGCGATGCGACTGCCGGCGCCTTGAGCCAAACCTTTCAATCATGCATCGTCGCAATGGGTGCTCGTTCTTGAGCGATTCTGTCTAGTAAAACCTTTTCAACGGAGGATATAAATGGGCAGAACCATGTATTTCTTGATGGAAATCACTGTATTCTTGAGATATAGTTTATATGTTGTCTACCATCGGACAGCTCGTTTACACCGTGATGCGATGAAGCCTATGAATGATGGTCTCGTAAAAATCTGGTTTATGCCGCTTCGGGGCACCCTATCGACAACGAACTTGAGTTAAGTTCGTTGGAAGTCTTTTGTGAACGACTTTGGGCATTTTGGGAGAGAAGAACTTGAGGTGTTCAGCGTTAAAAAATACTAACTGTTTGAGGGTCTTAGCCCGAGTTTTAGCATTTTAGATGAACATCTTAAGTGCGCCCAAAATGCTTACGGAGTGAACGAAATCGACTTTTTACGAGGCCATCATGAATGGGTCGTGAAAAAGGCAGCGGCAGAGCTCAAGGCCCGACAGGCACGTTATCCCATGTAACAGTTGGTGCCGGTAACCAAGAGGGACATCACAGCCCGGTATGATGACCGATCAATTTGACCAGACCATGCTGACAACCCATGGGGTTACCCTCATGCTCTCGGTCTCACTCATCCTTTTTCCGTGTTGTGGAAAGCGGCCTGAAGGGATAGGCGTCGTTGAAGGAAAACTCGCCCCATGCCCCAGTTCACCTAACTGTGTTTCCTCGCAGAGCCAAGATGCTGAGCACCATGTCAAGCCGATCAAATACGATGGATCATTAATTCAAGCCAAAGAGAGGCTTCTTGAGGTGATCAAGGCCATGGATCGAGTCAAGATCACGACGGTAGAAGACGACTATGTCCATGCTGAATTTACCTCGAGGGTATTCCGCTTCGTCGATGACGTGGAGTTCTATTTCGACAGAGATCACAAAGTCATCCATGTGCGATCGGCTTCCAGGGTCGGCTATTCGGATCTTGGCGCAAATCGCCATAGAGTCCAAAAGATCCGACAGGCCTTGGTATCCCCCGACTAGAGAGTCTGTCCCAGGAACAAACACCAGAGCCGGATAACCTTCTAAGGGCTCGCGCAAAAATAACTTACCATTTTGGCATCTCAGCTTCAGGCCATCTTTGGCCGATACTCATTCACAAAATCCTCGAAATAGCCTGCTATTCCTGTGGTTTTGCTCATTCGGATCGACCAAATCTAACCCAAATCTGAGCGCGAAATCTGCTAAGTTATTTTTGCGCGAGCCCTTAGGCTCACGAAAAGAACCTTTCGATTCATCTTCGTGTTTCGGCCGTTCAGATTCAGTGACGGGCGTCATCGGTCGTTTGCTTCATGCCACTATCCTTCATATAGGCTTCGGCTGCCCTGCGCCCGGATAACATGGCCCACTGAATGGAAGGGACGCTCCTGTATTCTCCGCAAACGTAAATGCCCCTTCTGACGCGTGGATCGACCCGCGTCGGATCAGGTGTTGGTGGCCTCTGCAAAGGAAGCCCATGCCGAATTCGGTAGGTCTTCAAAAGACGCCAGCGGCGCGTTTGTTGTCCATACCAGTCTCTGAGTTGGTTTCTTACAGCTGACTCCAAGGTCTCCGGATCCTCCTGGCAATCATCCGGTACCGTCACAACCGTCACAGCGACCAAAGCTTGGCCTGGGGGTGCGTAAGCCGGGGCCACGTTGCTTACAACACTGAGGTTACTGATGGGACCTGTGCCTTCCCCATTAAGGACGATGAGCTTATCTTGAATGGGGGGCTCTGAGGCGGCATAGTACAGGCAGCAGACACCACGGGAGCCTGACGGTTTCCCTATGCCCAGGATTCTGGCTGCTTCCGGGCCCTCGGTGGCGACAACGACGGCCCGGCATGTAAGCTTTTCTCCGTTCTCAAGGACCAGCTGCCCCGCGTCAATCTTCTTGACACGCATATGGGTCCGAATACAGCCTTCAGGCATTTGAGAGGCCAATTGGGCTGGAATAGAATCGATACCCTGGGATGGCAGTGCCGCATCCCCATGGGCCAAGATCCAGAAGACATACTGAAGCACCCGACTCGATGCGTGGATCTCAGGATCCAGACACACACCGCCAAAAAAGGGCTTAAAAAAGGCCTCGATGATCCGTTCTGAAAAACCCTCTCTCCGGAGAAAATCAAGGGCCGAATACTCCCGCTGCCGAAAGAGGTCATCGGCGTTCATCCGGCATAATCTGCGAACCAGACGAAGGACTCGCATTTTGTCTCCCAGGGTGCCCACAGGGGCAAACAGGGTATCCAAGGCAAACCGAGGACCACGCAAGGGATCTGCGACCCGATAAAACCTGCCTCGAAGACGCACCACAGCCCCTGGAGCGAAGGGGCGCAGATCCAAGGAACGGTAATTCAGTGTTCGCTGCGCTTCTGGATACGCGGTTTGGAGTACCTGAAAACCATGGTCTAGCAAAAAGCCTTCCACGGGGTCCGTCTTTAATCTTCCTCCAATTCTGCCCGATGCTTCAAGGATGAGGAAAGGCACGCTCCCTTCGTGAAGACATTTACCGCAAGCCAGGCCGGCGACTCCGCCACCCACAACAATGACATCTGCATCCAAGGTTTTCATATTCTCCCTCTTGCCATCCGACACCCACACACATCAAATCCGTTCAATCCATCCTAAATCATACCACTCAAGCGTATCATAAATAAAGAGCAACAGAGGGCCCTACGTCAAGAGGTATATCAGGTGGTTCACCCATGATCCAAAGGTAACGAACCGTTTGTGTTGGCCCCAGAGTCACAAGACATCACACAAAGAACACACGATGGAAGTTAGAGCGATGAAACATTCTTTTCTTTTACTGATGGGCTCCTTGGTGAGCCTTATAAGTCGTCAACAATGCACGGGCGTTCGACGCCCGGCCGCGTAATCTTGGGCACATTAGATTATAAGATTTAATCATCCAAGGGTGAATAGGATTGCGATTTGACCAGTGCTTTCCCCCTGCGGACGTCCTGCGGTTGTCGATAGAAACTTATAATCCAATGTGCGTGCCCAAGATCGCAC
>JAQYWL010000477.1 GCA_030145035.1 Desulfobacteria bacterium
GGCCCGTTTTGCGAACGACATTGAGCAATTTTGGAAAAAGATTCATGAAAAGCGGAACGTCAAAATCGCAAACTGTTTGATCCGCCGCAGGCTTGCCGTAGGCGGAGAGTTTTTGCGATTTAGTGGAGCGATTCATGAATCCCAAAATCGCTCACAGGAGTGAGCAAAATGGCTCATTTTTGAAAGGCCTAAATTCTTACGAAAATTGCAATCTTTCTCATCACTCCTCAATCTTCAATTGTCAATTGTCAATCGTCAATCGTAAATTATCAATTCTATCCCTCACAGCTCCTTGATCAATGCGATCATCTCTCTTACGGCCCGATCCAGGCCCACCAGGACTGCACGGGCTATGATGCTGTGGCCAATGCTGAATTCATCGATTTCGGAAAGTCCCTTGAAGGCATTGATCGTCTGATAACCTAAGCCATGGCCGGCGTTGACCCCAAGTTTCAATTTATGGGCGAGCTTTGCGCTGTTTACGACTCTTTCGAAGGCTTCGGAACGTTTTTTTGGCGTATCTGCTTCACAAAAAGTTCCTGTATGAATCTCTATACAATTGGCATCTATCCGATGGGCAAGCTTGATCTGATCCAGGTCAGGGTCAACGAATATGCTCACCGGTATTCCCCCTTTTTGAAGGGCTTGCACTGCATCGGATACCAGGTCTTTGTGAAGATGGATGTCGAGGCCGCCTTCGGTGGTCAACTCCTCCCGTTTTTCTGGGACCAATGTCACCAGGTCGGGTTTGATTTCAATAGCAATGGCAATCATTTCCGAAGTTGCAGCCATTTCCAAGATTAACTTGGTCTTGATCGTTTCCCGTAGAAGTCGGACATCCCGGTCCCGGATATGTCGTCGATCTTCTCTAAGATGAACAACCACCCCATCGGCACCGGCCAACTCCACTATTGCCGCAGCCGTGACCGGGTCCGGAATATTGATTTTTCTTGCTTCCCTGAGCGTGGCAACATGATCGACGTTGATTGCTAAGCCTGGCATTATGCTATGCCTCCCAAAAGAAAGTGAGCTAAAGTGCCTAAAGTGAGCTAAAGTTGAACAGATTTAGGAATTACGAATCCCTCAATCCCTCAATTCGAAATCTTGCAGCAATTTCAGCAATTGTTCCTCTTTGATCCTCATAGCCTTGGCCTGTTCTGAGGTTTTCTCGTGGTCAAATCCAAACAGGTGCAAGATCCCGTGAATCAAGAGCTGGTCGAGTCGTGATTCAACAGATATGCCGGCATCTTGTGCTTCGCGGGCTGCTGTGTCCGGGGATATAACCACATCTCCCATGAGGTTCGGGTTAATTTTCCCGAAAGGGCCTTCTCGCATTGAAAATGCAATCACATTCGTCGGGCCGGACCGACCTAAGTATGTCTTGTTGAGCCTGGCTATTTCCGGATCGTCTACAATAAGGATGGACAACTCTCCGTCATGACATTCCAAGGCGTTTAAGATTGTCTTTGCCTTCTTCTTTATTTCCTCGTGGGCGATCCTGTAACGATCTTGCCTGTCTTCTATCAGAATTTCCATTTATAAAATCGCTACGCGATTTTATCCTTTTCTCTGCTCAAGGTCCTCATAAGCCTCGATAATATCCCGGACCAATTTGTGTCGGACTACATCTGTCTTGGAAAAGAAGACAAAGCGTATTCCCTTTATCTCCTGGAAGATCTCCTTTGCTTCCACAAGACCCGAAACCTTGCCGTTGGGCAGGTCGATCTGGGTGATATCGCCGGTGATAACAGCCTTGGAACTGAATCCAAGACGTGTCAAAAACATCTTCATCTGTTCTGAGGTTGTGTTTTGGGCTTCATCCAGGATTACAAAGGAGTCGTTGAGGGTTCGGCCTCTCATAAACGCAAGTGGTGCCACTTCTATTGCACCTTGCTCGATAAGTCGAGAAGCCTTTTCATAACGCATCATATCGTGAAGGGCATCGTACAGCGGCCTTAGATAGGGATTGACCTTCTCATAAAGGTCTCCGGGAAGAAAGCCCAGGCTCTCTCCGGCCTCCACAGCCGGACGTGTTATGACAATTCGATTGACATCACCTTTTGTCAGCGAAGAAACTGCCATGGCCCTGGCCAGATAGGTCTTGCCAGTGCCGGCAGGCCCGATGGCAAAAACGATATCAAACTTTCGCATAGTATCAATGTATTCCTTTTGTACCAGGCCCTTGGGTGTAATCGGTCTCTTCTGAGAGGTAATATAGACAGTATCCAGGAAAATATTCTTGAGCTTGACGCGATCATTGCTGCTCAGGATATGGATGGCATAATCAATATCGTTTTCGTAAATCGGATACCCTTCTTCAATGAGACCGTAGAGCTCATTGAGGAGCTTTTCGGCAAGATGTGTGGTTATGTCGTCCCCATGGACAGTAACCGTATTGCCTCTGGCGTGGATTTGGATAGCTAAGATATCCGCTATCTGCCGGAGATGCCGATTCTGCTCACCAAACAGGCTCCTTGCCACGAGATTATCATCAAATGTAATCTTGAGGCCCCGGTGATCCGCTGTTTCAGGTTCGCGGCGAGTTGGTCGTTTCTTCATAGTGAGAAAAATTCGTATAACACGTTTGCACATCTTTGCAAACTGCAAAAATCAGATGGATGGTTCCTTGATTGGATGGAAAAATGACTTGACTTGATAGGGGCCGTTTGTTAACGGAAGCATTGATGAACGCACTCGATATCTTTATTGGCGTTATTGTCGGATTTTGCCTTGTTCGTGGTATTTTCAGGGGAATCGTAAAGGAACTAACCTCGATTGTTGGCGTTTTTGTGGGTTTTTATGCTGCCTATACCTATTATCCGGTCGTGGGAAACTGGTTTTGTCGCTTAATTACTAATGAATCCTATCTGAACATCGTTAGCTTCTTCATTACTTTCACCATCTTGTTCCTTGCTGTCGGATTTCTTGGAGTTGTCCTTAGGTATTTGCTTAAGGCGGTTGCTCTGGGCTGGACCGATCGTATCCTTGGCTGCACATTCGGCTTTGTAAAGGCTGTTCTTATTGTATCCGTCTTGTTGGTTCCCCTTACGACCTTTCTTCCCCAAAAATCCCCTGTCATCAAGGACTCTCTCCTTGCACCGCATGTGAGCACAC
>JAQYWL010000338.1 GCA_030145035.1 Desulfobacteria bacterium
CGAGACCTGGTACGTCCTGCTCGGCCAGCATGAGCCGTACGACTATACCTTTCAAAAGCAATATGCCAACAGCGATCAGTATACACCTTTTCCAGACAACCAGATCTTTCTGATGAGCGAGGGCCAGATTGTTCGCCAGACCGGCCAGAGAGTAATAACGACTATCGTAAACCAGGCAGATGCCGAGCGTGTTGAAGTCGGCCAGGTGACCATGGACTGGCAAGTTGGGGACGACTGGGTGGAGGTCCCCTTTTCCCAGGATTATAAAGATGATCCGGTGGTGGTAGCAAAGGCCCTTTCGTACAATGGGGGCCAGCCATGTATTGTTCGTGTCAAGGATGTTGGTGACGGCAGCATAGGGGATTACGGCGGTTTCAGGATACGTCTTCAGGAGTGGGATTATCTGGACGGCAACCACACCACCGAGGACATCATGTACATCGTGGCAGACGCAGGCCACCATTTTATACCGTTCGTCGGAGGACCGGGACAGATAGTCATTGACGCGCAGAAGTTTTCCACAAGCGCCTGTGGCACGTCATCTCCTTTTGAGGAGAAAGATTTTATAGATACAGAAGCTTTTGGTTCCACCCCTGTCCTCTTCACCGGTGTTAGCACTTTCAATGACAGTGCCCCTGTTACAACGCGCAACCAGGCGGTTAGCACCTCAGGCTTTCAAGTGACCATGCAGGAGGAGGAGGCTGCCGATCAGAGCCACGCGAATGAAGAAATCCATTGTATTGCATTCAGCCAGGGAGCCGGTGAACTCGCCACTACGAACGAGATGATAGAGATAGGAACTACGGGTAGCGTAGTAACGAATGGCTGGTATACCATCAACTTTGGCACCACATTTTCCGGAACACCACTGGTGGCTATGGACATGCAGACCACCACTGGAACCGATCCCGCCAGCCTCCGTTTTGGCCACCGGGTAAGGACAGAAAGTGCCATAGATGTCCAGGTGGACGAGGAACAGTCGAGCGACAGTGAGACGGGACACTCAGCTGAAAATGTCGGTTATTTGGCAGTAGGAATTGGAGGGGGTAACGTTTATAACATACAAGTAGGGGTGCACGAGGAGCCTACCGGTATCATTCAGACGCTTTCATCCGGCATGCGCATCGGTCTGATGGTTTACAACTACGACCACACCAAGAACCCGACCACAATCTATACAGGCAATCAAGTCCACGGTGGTACCTTTTATCCCTGCTATCCTGACGTATCCCTGCCCGTTGACCAGAGGACCAACTATGACATCTGCCTGCCCACCCATTGCAAGGCACCCATAGAAAACATTATCGAGGTGATTGAGACACATCCACTGATCTGGGGAACCACGCCGATCGCCGAGAGCCTGTACGAGATCTATGGCTACTGTGCCCAGATCGATCACACGGCAAGTCGGGGACATCCACATTACTATGATAACGGCAGCACCAATAATTCCTATGAGGTAAGCAATGCCTGGGATCCTTACTATTACAGTGAATTAGGGGGAACGGTGTATTGCGCCCGAACCTTTGTGCTCCATTTCAACGATGGGGCACCTTACGAGGATTGGGATGACCCGGCGGGCGACCATCCTTCCGGTATTGGGGATTACGATAGTGACGGCAACTCCGGACCACAGGAGCAACTGGACGACCTTGCCCTTTATATACGAAAAAACGATATTCGAAGTGACCTGACAGATCATCAGGAAATCATCTCCTATTATGTTTATGCTGCCCTGGGTGAGGGCGAGGTAAACAATGCTTCCACAAGGAAGATGCGTGAGGCCGCAGCTAACGGAGGCTTTGTGGATGCTGATGACGACCATGAACCAGACCCGGCCCATCCGGGCAACTTTATAACGTATTACCAGACACACCTTGACGGCGGCTCTTGCACGACCAACGAATGGGATTCGGATGGAGACTGCAACCCGGACACATTCTACAATGCCGACAACGGGTATGAACTGGTTGACCAACTGATGGCCGCCTTTCAAAGCATCTTGCGGCGGACGTCATCCGCCACTGCGGCTTCAGTTGTTGCCGGCGAAGAGTCCGGAGAGGGGGCTGTTTATCAGGCAGTATTTTATCCGACCTATCAGGACGATGATGGCACAGAGATTAACTGGATAGGTAAACTTCACGGCCTGTTTATCGACATATACGGAAATATGAGAGAAGACACCAACGGAAATCACATCCTTGAGTTGACGCAAGACAGCATTATAGAGTTTTTCTTTGACGACACCGAAGGCCGCACCAGGGCAAGAAGAGATACGGATTCGGACGGCAACGGAGAGGCGGATGGTTCGCCTACGACCATTGAGCTAACCGACATAAACTACTTGTGGGAGGCAGGCAAAAGCCTTGCTGAAAGAGATGCGGACATGCGCGTTGTCTATACATGGATTGATGATGATGGTGACGGCGCGGTGGATGCCGGAGAATGGATAGAATTCAAAGACACGGGTACCAACAAAACCATCCTGCGGCCTTATCTCGCGCAGAGTACGGACACAGAGGCCCAGACGCTGATCGATTATATCCGCGGCGAGGAGCAGACAGGCTATCGGAGCCGGACCATCGACGTGGACGGTGCAGACAGGGTGTGGAAACTGGGCGACATTATCTATTCCACCCCTACCGTGATAGGCAAGCCAAAGGAGAACTATGATCTCATATATAGCGACGCAAGCTACAGGGCCTTTAAGGCGCAATACCACAATAGGCGCAATGTTGTTTACGTGGGGGCCAATGACGGGATGCTGCATGCTTTGAACGCAGGCTTTTATGATGAAAACAATTCGGAATTTGAGGTCGGCTCAACTGCGCCTTCTTACCTTAGTAGCATACCAGCCCTGGGCGACGAACTGTGGGCCTATGTTCCCTATAACGTCTTGCCACACCTGCGCTGGCTGGCCGATCCCGATTATTCCCATGTCTACTATGTAGATCTCAAGCCAAAGGTAATTGACGCACAGATTTTTGCGGCAGATGCCACCCATCCCGGAGGCTGGGGGACGGTATTGGTCTGTGGCATGCGGTTTGGCGGTGGAGAGATCAGCCTGACCGACGATTTTGGCTCCGGCGCCGAGACCAGGACCTTTCGGTCTGCCTATTTTACCCTCGATATTACCGATCCGGAAGCTCTTCCCACCTTGCTGTGGGAGTTTTCGGATGCCAATCTTGGTTTTACTACCTCGTATCCTGCAATTGTTTGCATAGATTCATCGACCTGGGCCATTGCCTTTGGTTCCGGACCTACAGCCTATGACGGAACCAGCACTCAGAGCGCAGGGACCTATGTGGTCAATCTCAGTACAGGCGCACTGATTGGTTCCGCCCTTTCCACCGGCGGGGCCAACGCATTTATGGGAGACCTCATTTCAGTGGATACGGATATCTCTAATTCACAATGCAGCGATGGCGCCTGTGCTTACTCACCAGATATTGCCTACATAGGAAATTCCCAAGGAAAGTTGTATCGGATAACAGACACCACATCTTCCTCTCCAGGCACATCTTCCCTCTTTCTGGATCTGGGCGGCACGAAACCGATCATCTCTGCGCCGTCGGCATCGCAAGACAACGACGGAAGGCTGTGGCTCTATTTTGGCACAGGAAGATTCTTTGATGACACCGACAAAGTGAGTACCGACACCCAGGCCCTGATTGGTGTAAAAGAGCCGATTACCGACTACAGTGATCCCACGTCCCTTTCATATGCGGAGATTGACGTCACTAATCTTTTAGATGTAGCCGGCTACACGGTTTTTGAATATGGTTACATTGACACGGACGGCACTCTATCCGATTACGAGACCACATTTGTTGAGCTTGTTAATAACATCAAGCAGACAACATCTGACACTGACGTTCCAAAGCACTACGACGGCTGGATCGTAGACATCACAGGCGGCGAGCGGTGCATAACCAGGCCGGCCGTCCTTGGCGGGATTGTCACATTCTCAACCTTTGAACCTGACGACGACATATGCGCCTTCGAAGGGGAGAGCTTCCTGTATGGCCTTTACTACAAGACCGGCACGGCCTATTATGAAAGCATCATTGGATATGGTGATGATACCATCACGGTGGGAAGTGAGATTCTTAAGGAGATAAGCAAAAGGCTATCCCTTGGCCACGGTATTGCTGCATCTCCAAGTCTTCACGTGGGCAAGGGACAAGGTGCCAGGGCCTTTATTCAGAGCAGTACAGGAGAGATTCTTGCGATAGATGAGGAGAATCTACCCGGGGCTTACAAGAGCCGGCCGCTTCACTGGATTCTGGTGGTTGACTGATTGATAGACACGCCACCCCCACCTTCACCCTGTTAAATCTCCCGAAGGGAACACTATTTAGTTTCCATCCAGAAATGGCCCTTTTCCGCAATCTCGGCGTCAATCTGCGGGATCGCTTGTGCGACGTACCGACGTACGTCTCCGCGCAATCCCTTGATTTCCTTGACCTTGCGAAAAATTGCTCATTTCTGAATAGGAAACTGCGTTGTGTCCATCCGGAGTTTCCGGATGGACACTATTTAACAGGGCAGCCCCTCCCCTCTCCGAGGCGTTGGCTTTAAGAGCCGGAGGCCATCAAGGGGGAGGGTTTTCTTTTTCCCTTCCCTCCAAGGTTATCCTGTGTTAAATTATTGAAGTTAGTTCGCTTCGCTCACAATTGGAATGGTGGAACATTGGAATGGTGGCATGTTGGGTGTAAGAGGATTTTCGTCTTTTCTTTACATCGTTCCAATATTCCATCATTCCATTGTTCCTCGATCGAATTTGCAATAGCGTCTATAAATATCTACCATTTCAATAGGTTGTAGAAATTCCGAGACGTTCAATTATGCTATCTATTCCTGACGAGAAAATCCTGGAGATTCTCTCCCGCGAGGGCCTTCTGACGGACAAACAGTGCAAGTCCGTTATCTCAAAGGCTCCTGAGCAGAGGCGCAGGCTCACACAGCTTAAAAGAGTCAAGGCCGGCAGCCTGCCGGGGCAGGATATAGAACACCCGGTGACCATGATCGACGTGGTCGCCTCTCTGCAAATCCCCTTATCAGGCAAAGAAACAGGGGTTCTTGACGAAGAGCAGATTATCAGGGCCGTCGCCAGGCACCTGAAGGTCCCATACAAGAAGATAGACCCCCTTCAACTCGATCTCGATGTGGTCACCAAGACCATCCCCCGCCTCTTTGCGCTAAAGCACCTAATGCTGCCCCTTGCCATCACCAACGGCAAGCTCGAAGTGGTAATGTATGACCCCACTGATGCGGATGTGCTGGAGGACCTGCGGCGTGTGACAACCCTCGAAGTGACTCCGGCCATGGGGACCAAATCCGATATCCTGAAGATCATCGGCGAGTTTTTTGGATTCAAGTCCTCCATTGTAGCCGCAGAGACCCAACTCGCCCAGCCATCCGTGGACCTGGGAAACCTGGAGCAATATACGAGTCTTAAGTCCATAAGTGAGATCCAGTCCACGGATACCCACATCAAGAATGCGGTTGAATATCTCTTTCACTACGCCCTTGACCAGCGTGCAAGCGACATACATATTGAGCCCAAGCGGGACCATGTTCTCGTACGCTTCAGGATCGACGGCGTACTTCACACCATTCACAAACTTCCTAAAGTGGTGCACCCTGCCATTATCTCCCGCATCAAGACATTATCAAGGCTTGACATTGCCGAAAAACGCCGCCCCCAGGATGGTAGAATCAAGTTGTCCCATCAAAACCAGGACGCAGAGATACGGGTTTCAACAGTGCCCGTGGCCTTTGGCGAGAAAGTGGTGATGAGGATCCTGGATCCGACCATCCTGTTTCAGGATCTTGAAGATCTCGGTTTTTCCTCAGGGGACCTCATCGTGTATCGCCGGTTTTTGAAAGAGCCTAACGGCATCATCCTGGTCACAGGCCCTACAGGAAGCGGCAAGTCCACTACACTCTATTCCTCGCTGGCACACCTGGCCAGCTCCGAGAAGAATATTACAACAGTGGAAGACCCTATTGAAATGATCAGGGAAGACTTCAATCAGATCGCGGTCCAGCCGGCCATTGGCATTGCGTTTGCCTCGATCTTGAGAAATATCCTCAGACAGGATCCGGATATCATCATGATCGGTGAGATCCGGGACCGGGAAACCGCGGAAAACGCAGTCCAGTCCGCACTCACCGGCCATCTGGTCTTCAGCACACTTCATACCAATGATGCTCCGTCTACCGTCACCCGTCTCATGGACCTGGGAATCAAGCCGTTTTTGATTGCGGAGTCCATGATCGGGGTGGTGGCCCAGCGGCTGTTGCGCAAGATCTGCCCTTATTGTGTCAGCACCCTGGAGGTGGATGCCCCGGTGCTAAAGTCCCTCGGCGCTGATGTGGAGGGTGAAAAGCCGGTGCAGCTCAAGCAGGGAAAGGGTTGCCTCAAGTGCAGGGGAACCGGATTCCTCGGGCGCACGGCTGTCTTTGAGATGATGGCAATAGATGAAGGTATGAAGGGTGTCATAACAGAGTCTGAGGACTTGGACATTCTCACTGTGAAGAAAAAGGCCCTAAAGTCGGGCATGATCCCGCTGCGAACAAATGCCATTGACAAGATGCTCAAAGGGATAACCACCTTCCAGGAGGTGGTCCGGGTCACAGAGAAACTATGAGATGTTTAGGCGCTTAGCGCCACGACATCGACAAAAGATTGTCGATATTGCATAAGTTTTTGTA
>JAQYWL010000013.1 GCA_030145035.1 Desulfobacteria bacterium
AACTAATAACTAATAACTAATAACTAATAACTAATAACTAATAACTAATAACTAATAACTAATAACTAATAACTAATAACTAATAACTAATAACTAATAACTAATAACTAATAACTAATAACTAATAACCACTCAACTGCAATTCAGCATCCAACCACTATTATGGAATCGTCATGGCTGCGTGAAAACTCCTTTGAGATGGCCTCGGCCAGTCTCTGGGGATCAGAGCGGACCTTCCCCGGGTAAGAAGATACGTCAAATTTTTCTGGGATGCCGTCTGAATGCATGATCAAGATGCTCCCCGGCTTGAATGGGTAACTTTCCTCCCGCACCTTCCGAATCCCCCCACCCACAATACCGAAATCAGACACGAGGTTGGAGTTTCTCTCGACCACGATACGGGCGCTGATATTTCCCACTCCTGCAAAGGTAATACGACAGTTTTCAGGATCTATCAGGGCAATGCCCATAGCCGCGCCCACAGTCTTCTTCAGGAATTCATTGCATCCGTGGAAAATATCGGAAAGATTGAGGTGATAATATTTTTCTATGTATTCAATCGCCTTTCCAGCGGCCACCTCGGCCAATCTCCCGTGGCCAAGGCCATCGATCACGGCCACCAGAGTCTTTCCATCGAATTCCTTGATGAAACACCGGTCTCCGCAATGCTTATTACCAAGAAACGGCTCTTTCTTAATCCCGAACTTCATTCTTTTTGCCATATTCTAGCGGTTATTCTTGTTCCCTTTCCGGGTGTCGATTCTATCTCAAATTCGTCCAGCATCCGCCGCACCCCTCCCAGTCCGCCGCCAAGCCCCCTGTTTGTAGAGTAGCCATCCTTGAGCGCCAGGTTGACGTCTTCTATGCCGGGTCCTTTATCCTGGCTCACGATTTCCAGGCCCGTGTGATCATTCAAGGTAATCGTGTTTATCGTTATCATCCCCCTGACGGCGTGAAAAAATAGATTAGTGGCAAGTTCCGAGATGCTGGTGGCCACAAAAGTCTGATCAACTTCGCATAAACCTATCTCTTCAGCCAAACGCTTGCCGTTCTGCCGAGCAAAGGAGATGTCCGACTCATGTTGTATCTGTATTGAGTAGGTCTGGACGGTTGAGCCCGTTGAGCCCGTTGAGCCCGTTGTCCTGATGGCATGTTTGGATTTGCGATTTGCGATTTGCGATTGCGCCCGCCTGCCTCGCCTGAGCGCTCGCGACCCGCCTGCCATCGCCTCCTGGGCTCCCAAAGCCCCGCTTCTTAAGGACTGGCACTGGCGGGCAGGTGCCGGGCAGGGCTCGGCGATATAAGAGTCCGGTAAGAAATAGTAGGAAGCGTCTTGTTTTGAAGACTTTGTTTTATTATTCAATTCGACCTCCGAATTCGGTAATCCGCAACATTTTTTCTCCGTTTCTACAGATCAGATCAATGAATTCTTTTTGTTTCGCAGTCAGCGGCCCGTATTCTTCGGTCTTAAGAAGAAGAGCTGCAAACCCCATAATAGGCTGCAAGCATGTCCTTATTTTCTCATTCATCCTGGCGATCTGTTTTCGCCAGTAATCATTACTGGCTACAGGTGGTGAGTAGCCTTCGACTTCATCAATAAGCTCCTTCAACCTCAGCATGACCTTCACCCGCGCTATTAGCTCCAGGTGATTGAAAGCCCCCACTAAATAATCATACGTTCCAACCTCGGGCGCCTCAATCTTGCCTTTCAGGTCATCATGGCGATGCGCCAAAAAAATGACAGGTATGAGCCTGGTCTCTTCATCACTTCTCAATTTCCCATAGACATCGAAACCTTCCTTGCCCGGCATGTATATGTCCAGCAGGATCACATCAGGGGCTTCATCCTTAGCCATTCTTAAGCACTCCATGCCGTTTGCTGCCGTCATTACATTACAACCTATATGGAATCTTAAAGACTCTGATATCATAAAACACATATCTTTATTCTCATTAGCTATTAAGACGCCAGGCATGGGATTGTCCTCACGTGATCAAAGGGAAAGTGAGCTAAAGTGAACTAAAGTGCCTAAAGTGAACTAACAACACATAGATTCTACAACCTATTGAAATCATAAGCTATTTACATTCTGGTTCCGATGCTCTGCGTCGGAACCCATTCCCATAGACGCTCTGCCTCTGTGCTCAAAGGCCTCCGGCTCGTAGAGCCTACAGCTCGGAGAGAGAGCGCAGAGCGCCAGGCAGAAGGGGCTTTGTTTTTTTTTCAGATTTAAAGCAATTATCGGACCGAATAGGGATTCTCCATATCCCATAAAGTAGGGATTCTCGCATATGAAAATCATGATTTTTTTGAATGGAAAATTTAGGAGTTAGATCGGTTCTACGGAAAGAAAGGAAGGAATAATGTAGTATAAGATAGAGAGAGAGCATAAAGCGTGCCGACGTATTGCTTTCATGCATATTTCTCAACCTACCTTCGAAAAAAATATGGTGGCATCTGCCTGCCTCTCGTCAAAGTTTTATCCTGAATCTTTATCTATCCTTCCTTATCGATTTGAATGATGATTCTGTCTATCCCCAAAAACAGGGATTTTGCCCTGTGAAAATCGTGATTTTCAGCCCGTAGGGGCGGGGTTTACCCCCGCCCGGACCCTAGGTTTCCCAAATAATGGTACAACAATTTGTCATTGCGAGCGATAGCCCTGCCCGCCATTGCCAGAGATGCCGGCACATAAGCTCAATGCTGTCTCAGGCGTCGGCAGGCGGGGAAGCAATCTCTAAATAGCTGGACTTTCAGGAGATTGCTTCGTCGCTTCGCTCCTCGCAATGACACTTCGTAGGGTGGGCATGGCCCACCGATATTCAACCATTGCACCCGGTTTTCTTAGATTGCCCTTGTATGGAAGCACTGTTCAAATCCCTAAAAATCCCCCCTAACCCACCTTTTCCAAAGGGGGGAAAGTATAAATGCCGGGTAAGTTAGCGCTTATGGGGTTTATCCCCGCCCGGACCCTATGTTTACTCTAAGGAAATAATCTTATGCTGGATGGCGTACTTGACTAAACCGGCTATCGTATGGATATCCAGTTTTTTCATGATGTTTTTGCGGTGTGAATCTACTGTGGCGGGGCTGATATAGAGGGCGTTGGCAATATCCTTTCCGGTTCTACCTTCTGCGATCAATTGCAGGACCTCCCTTTCCCGACCTGAAAGCAGGGGGGTTGATGTGGCAGATTCTGATTGCAATTGCGTGATAAAGTCGCTTAGCACGGTATCTTCTACTTCAGGGCAGAGATAAATCTTTCCCTTCAAAACGGTATTAATGGCCCCAACCAATTGCTTAAAGCTTTCTTTTTTTAGAATGTAACCTGATGCACCGGCCTTAAGGGCTTCGCTGATATATTGGCGATCCGTGTGCATAGAGAGCATAATTATCCTGGTTTTTGGAACGGCCTTTCCAATTTGCCGTGTCGCCTCAATACCGTTCAACAGAGGCATGGATATATCGAGCACTATGACATCGGGCTTTATTTCCTCCGCAAGCCTCACGGCCTGGCGACCATCCCCGGCCTCGCCCACTACCTCCATGCCTTCAACACTATTCAGTTGAGCTCGAAGCCCTTCACGAAAGATAACGTGGTCATCTGCTAACAGGATTCTGGTCATGTCCGTTTGGCCCGTTTGGCCGGTTGAGCCTGTTTGGCCGGTTGAGCCCGTTTGGCCGGTTCCGTGGCCATTCTTTTTTGTCAGTACTCCAATCAAAAAGCTCTATTTCAACGGCAAGTAACCTATCTGCCCTTCCCACTCGCCCTCAAAACTCAATTCTACCAGCAACAGAATATCTTCAATGACCTGCCCGATAGGCGCAGAACTGTTTACTTCAAATACCCCCGGCATGGTTTCACCGCCCTCAGGACGTTCATAAGCATATCGAGTTATGGTTGTGACATCATGCGTCAGTAGAACACGCTCTTCCCGGGCCGCCCATTCAAGCACGGTTGGATCGTCTGCACCAGAAAGACCAACATCTTGAATACGAACAATATCCAAATTCGGTTTCCGACGAAGCAGTCCGCGCACAATATTGTTATTGAGATTTTCGTCAGCGCACAGGCGAAGCATGTTTCACCTTTTCCCGTCAGCTCTGACGAGCCAACAGGCGATCACGTACCCCATGCAAATCAAAGCGAGCTTCATTCTGTTGGCGGACTTGCTTGGCTATGTGTTGCCGCTGACGCAAATACGCTTCGACCTCTTGTCGTCGCCGTAGATAGTAACTTATCACAGCATATACATCGGCCAAATGGAGCGTTGGATACTGATACACTATTTCTTCGGCAGTTGCGCCGTGCTTGAAGGCAGCGACAACTGTATCCAGCGTTACACGCGTTCTACCCACACGTACGACTCCATCCGCGTCTGTCTCTAACGGGGTCTGCTCGTTCACTATCGCCAAGCTCATAAGATTCTCCTCATACTGTCACAGTAGCACCAAATTGCCACAATAATTAAACGTCTCGGAAATTCTACAACCCGTGGAAATTATAGCTATTTGTTGACGCTATTGCAAGTTCGATCAAGGAATAATGCCTGTCCGCCATTGCCACGCATGCTGGCATTGAAACCGTATCCTGTGCCAGGCGTTGGCAGGCGGGGAATGATGGAATATTGGAATGATGTAAAAGAAAAAAAGACCAGAATCCTCTTACACCAAACATTCCACCATTCCAATATTCCAGTATTCCAATTGTGAGCGAAGCGAACTAACTTGATCTTCAAATCTTTGTGTCTTCATTCTCTTCACACCTATCTATGTTTAACCGGCTAAACCGGCTAAACCGGCTAAACCGGCCAAACCGGCTCAACGGGCCAAACCGGATCAACGGATAGGTACCTCAATCATCACCCTTGTTCCCTGGCCTGGAGTCGACTCGACAAGAAACCGGCCGTCCATATCAGATATCCACTGCCGGATGTTAACAAAGCCGATGCCACCGGTGTAACCTCTGGCCGTTTTAAGACTCTTCTCCACGTTAAATCCCTTGCCGTCGTCGTCAATTACGATTCTAAAAGTCGATTCCGGCCTGTGTATCGCGAGCATCACTTCGTGAGCTTCGGCATGTTTGAGAATATTGTTTAGTAGCTCTTTGACGGCCCGGAGAAGATATATCGACGTAGGCTTAGAAAGCGTCTGCGACTTTCCTGTCTTTATCACATCAATCTTGAGTCCTGTCTTGGATGCAAAGCCCTCTGTGTACCATTCTATGGTGGGGATCAAACCGAGATCGTCTAACATCGGGGGATAGAGATCAAATGTGAGGGTGCGTGTCTGGCTGATCGTCTGGTCTAACAGGTTGGCAATTTTTTTCAGCTCTGCTCCTGATGTACCCGAGTCGGTTGTTAGATTGTCGTCAAGTTTTTGAATCTTCCTCTTTGCGATAATTAGAGTGTGGCCCAGGTTGTCGTGGATGTCCTGGGCGATGCGACGCTGCTCGCGTTCTTCTGCCAATGCTACTTCCTTCCTGATCTTTTGCTGAAATTCTTTCTCCTCTTTTTCCCTCTTTTTCCTTTTGGTTATATCCTTCATAGTACGGAGAAAAAACAGTGGCGTGATGGCTCCGTCACCAACAGGGGTGACAGTTACAATAAAGTAGCTGTCCACCTTCGGGATGTATGTCTCGCAAGAAACAGGTTGCAGGTTTGGCCCGTTAGCCCGTTGGCCGGTTAGAGGGTTTGCCCTGTTTTTCAAGTAAGAGAGACACTTTGCTAATGGGCATCCATCGGGGGGGCTGTTCCTGTCGTAAAAAAGATGCCAGGGAGATTGGCCGAGGACCTCCTTAAATGTCTTGCCTAAAAGATCGCAGAATGCCTTGTTTGCCCGGATTACAAATCCCTGAGAATCATGAAGAGATATGGCATCGCTAATAGCGTCAAAAGTCTTTTCCCATTGCCTCTTGCCCGCCTCTACGATCTCGGTAAAGCGCAGCAAAGCCCCTAACTGGTCGCGAAAGGCAAGGCCAAAGGCCATGGTGAGTTCTAAGAAGGGGATAGCCGGGTTATGACCTGCATCTCGAATTTCACCCAGGACGATTTTTCTTTTTACCTTTTCAAGCGACCGGAAGTGCATATCAGCAATAAACTTTGTAGAAAGGCCCTTCTTCAGCATCTTCTTGCCCAGCTCATAGGACTCAAGGAGAAAAGCCTCCTCGCCGGTGCGCAGATACCCTTCTAATATTTCCTCATAGGCTGAGATATATTGGATTTTGGATTTTGGATTTTGGATTTTGGATTTTCCCATTACTTCCTACTTTTGTTTAAGGCAAATCCTTTTGTCCGTTGTTTCGGATCCTTTTCTCCAACTATTATTCTCCTTGTCCTCCCTATTCCGCAATCCAAAATCCGCAATCCAAAATCCAAAATCGAGTCACCTTTTCCACATGACAATCGTGACCGTGGTGCCCTTGCCCGACCTGGACCGGATATGGAATTCATCCACAAGCTGGCGCGTACCGGGCAGGCCTGCCCCGAGGCCCTTGGAGGTAGTGAATCCCATGGTCATGGCCTGTTCGATATCAGGGATCCCCGGGCCGTTGTCCGACACGACGACTTTCAGGCCCTCCTGGTGGCCTCTCTTTTCTACTGGTTCGATTCTTATCTTGCCGCTTTTGGCATACTGTAAAGCATTGCGGGTCAGTTCTGAGACAGCCGTTGCCAGCCGGGTCTGGTCTACCAGATTGAAGGTCATATCAACGGCCATTTTCCGCACCAGTTGC
>JAQYWL010000259.1 GCA_030145035.1 Desulfobacteria bacterium
CGGGGCCAGTGGGCGACTCGCTGAATTTTACGCCGCACACTGTGTTGCCTTCCCTACCGTCCTACAAGGTCGGCACCCCGGAAGGGTGATTTCGGAGCTCAATGGCTGGCCTGCGCTTCCCCCTGTCAACGCTTCACGTGCAACCTCACGGCTGCCCGCGCATGACTCGGGGCCATGATGGTTCAGCTACTCCTTTCATGTAGGGCTCTTTCATCCCCTACTCTATGCCGGTTTATCCCGGCGCTTTCTGGATATCCCCTTTAGCCCCCTTTTCCCCATCCGATAGAAGGGAACAGTTGGTTAGCAATCGTGAGTTAACTCCCAGATAAGGGAGTTCTTGCATAGTTGAATCTTGGATAGAACGCGTCACTAATGTGTCGGAAAATTGACGGTCCCGTGACTTCTACAACTCATTGTGAATACTGAATCTTACCGTTTATCCACGTTCTGCGCGAACGTCCCGGCCCCCCGTTCCTCCTCTCGATACCTTTGTTGGTGGCGCAAATTGGTTTGCTGGCACAACTTTTGCTTTATAAGGTATTGCCTATGAGCATTCATGGCTCTCCGAATCTGCTGGCATCACGATATATTGATAATTCTTTGGTTCATTCTGTCATCACTGGAAATGAGAAGACAGAAAATATCAGGGTGGGCAACATGAGGCTCCTGCCAAAAGTCGTTCTAATGCTGTTTCTGGGTTGTACAATAGCGTCGCCACTGTACGCCCAAACATATGTTAAGGAATCAATAGTGAAGATATACGCCGTATATAAGAGCCATAGTTACGGTGAACCGTGGCAAATGTCGGGGCAAATGAGCCGCACCGGGTCTGGATGTATCATCACTGGCAGAAGGATTTTGACCAATGCGCATGTGGTAGCAGACAGCACGTTTATTCAGGTAAAACGGGCAGGAGAAGCAAAGAGATATTCTGCAGAAGTGGAACAAGTAGCTCATGAGTGCGACCTTGCCATTTTGAAGGTTACGGATGACACATTCTTTTCTGGCATCACACCTGTTGAACTCGGCACTTTAGCAGACGTTAGGCACAAAGTGGCCGTTCACGGTTTTCCACGGGGCGGCGATGAGTTATGCATTACTGAAGGCGTGGTTTCACGAGTGGAACACCAGCACTACACCCATAGCGGTGCATATTTGCTGAGCTGCCAGATTGATGCCGCAATTAATAATGGCAATAGCGGTGGCCCGGTAATCAAGGACAATAGAATAGTGGGCGTAGCATTCCAGGCCGGTAAGGGAGAAAATATCGGCTACATGGTACCGGTTCCGGTCATCAAACACTTCCTGAAGGATGTAGACGACGATAACTATGACGGCATTCCTGACCTGGCCTTGTCGTTCCAAAAGATGGAAAATCCTGACCTCCGGCTTAAATACCATATGAGCCAGAAGCAGACGGGCATATTGGTGAACAGAATTTATCATGGGTCCCCCGCAGAAGGAATCTTGAAATCCGGGGATGTCATTCTTTCCGTAGAGGGGGCAGATATCGAAAATGACGGAACAATAGAATTTAGAGACGGCAATAGAACATCCTTTTTGTACTTAATACAAAATAGATTCATCCATGACACAGTGCAATTCAAAATCCTGAGAGATAATAAGATCGAGCTCGTCAAGGTAAAGTTGACCATTCCCATGAATTCTTGCCGATTAGTGCCTAACAGACAGTATGATGTAGCTCCCACAGATTATGTTCTAGGAGGGCTTGTGTTTGAACCATTGACATATAACCTTTTAGACGTATGGGTAAAAAAATGGGGTAAAAAACATGTGCTTTCCAACCTGGTAAATTACTATGTCAGGGGAGAACCGACCCGGGAGCAAAGGCAATTAGTCGTGTTGGTGAAAGTCTTGGCACATGAAATTAACGTGGGCTATCACGATTTAATGTGCAACGTCATTTCCTATGTCAATGGCAAGAGGATTGCCAGCATGAAGGATTTGGTCAATGCCTTTGAAAGCAATGGTGATGAGTACCATACCATTACAGATGAGCGGGGATATCAAATAATCCTGGACAGGAATAAAGTTTGTCAAAGCAATAAAGCGATTTTAGAGAGGTACAAGATTGACGCTGATAGGTCACATTCGCCAAGATTTATTAGCAAAAAAAAATTTTAACGTAACGTAAAGCGTAAAGCGGGACATCCTTAAGAAATTAAGAACGTCAATCAGCCAGTTGATAATTGTTGTCTCGTGCAATGGCCTCGCCCCTCTCCACGGCATACCCTACGCCTGAAATGCTGATTCCCAGATGCCTGGCCAGATCCGTGAGCGACATACCCAGTTCCCGGACAGCCCAAAAGCAAAGAAGACTCCTGGCTTTGACCTTCTTTTTCTGCTTACCTTTTGAATAAATCTCATCCCGGTCCATTTCGTAAATCTCAGCAACCCTCCCGGTAATGCGATTCAGGTCATAGCCTCGACGTATTAACTCAACGTCTCGGAAATTCTACAACTTATTGAAATTATAGCGGTTTATTAGGTTGGCTGCAATCCCGAGAAAGGAATGATGGAATATTGGAAGATTGGAATGATGAGAAGATAAAAAGACCAACCTGCCCGCCATTGCCAGAGATGCTACTAGCATGTAAGCTGCGTGCCGTGCGCGGCGATGGCAGGCGGGAATCCTCTTAAACCCATTATTCCACCATTCCATTATTCCAATTGCGTAGCGAAGCGGAGCTAAGTTCTAACTCGTATTTGTTCAATTCGGTAAGGTCAGAGACGATTCCTGCCCTGACGGGATTGACCCTGTTAAACAGGGTTCCCTCCGGGAAATTTAACAGGGTGAAAGGGTATATACCGAACCAGTTCCCTCAAATATAAACATCTTCCTGGCAAATAATTGATTTGCCATGCCCCGTTAAATCTATTTGTCTTTGTTATTGAACCGTTATGTATAGGCTAAGAATAGTCTGGGGGATGGGTGTCCCCCTTCACGTCGTCACGTCGTGCTTTTATTTCCGGCTCTTAAGGCGCGTCCAGTGCGGGAAACAGCACCCTGACCGTTGTGCCCTTGCCGGGTTGGCTATTCAGGGAGACTGCTCCCCGGTGTGCCCGCTGAATTCCCAGAACGGCTGCCATTCCCAGGCCGCGGCCGGTAAACTTGGTTGTAAAGAAGGGATCGAAGACCTTTGCAAGGGTCTCTTCGTCCATCCCGCAGCCAGTGTCGGATACTTCAAAGCAGACGTATTTGCCATCGGGCAGATCATCATCCGGAAATAGCTGTTGAAAGCAGGCGTGGTCGCAAAATATCGTGTCTGTGGTCAGGGTGATTGTGCCATCAGCATCACCGATAGCCTCGGCAGCGTTGGTGACCAGATTCATAATCACCTGGCGTATCTGGACGGGGTCCCCTTTAAAGAAAACAGGCTCAGGTGAGAGATTGAATTTCAACACCACGTTTTTCGACACGGCCATTTCCAGCATCGCTGTCATTTCTTCGGCCATTTCCACCATGTTGATGGTTTGCATGTTGACCTTACGTTGTCCGACGTAGGTAAGCATCAGCGTGCTCAACTCTGCTGCACGCTTGGCAACTTTGTCAGCCGCTCTGATGCTCTTACTCACCGGAGACCCCGTCGGCAGACGGGACAAAGCCAGATCCAGATTGCCCAGGACCCCCGTCAGAAGATTGTTGAAATTGTGGGCAATGCTGCCGGCCATCACGTTTAGGCTTTCAAACTTCTGGGCCTGCTGGATTTGTGCTTCCAGCTTGAGCCTCTCCTCCTCGGCCCGCTTGCGATTTGTTATCTCCAGTTCCAGCCTCTTAACGTTGTTCGCAAGGGCTGATTGCAATTTAATAACTCGCTTGCCAACTCCAACTCGTGCACGCAACTCATTATGATCAAATGGCTTTGTGATATAATCATCTGCACCAGCCTCCAAGCCCCAAGCGGTAGCTTTCTTATTCCCTATAGCGGTAAGGAGGATGATAAATCTCGGAACATTGTCGTCGACTTGACAAATCCTGCGACAGAGTTCAACTCCGTCGATCCCTGGCATCATCCAATCAATAATCAGGAGGCTGGGCGAATCCGGGGTGGTTATCAGTTCCCACGCCTCGTTACCGTCACAAGCAACAACCACATCGTATCCCCAATCGGCCAGCATACATTCGAGCAGTATGCGGGCGTTCTTGTCGTCTTCAGCTATCAATACTTTCATGAATCCGTCCTCTGTTCTATTGTTTTTGGGAAAAGAATTTCGACCTGTGCGGTTACTTCAAAAATCCCCCTAAACCTGCCCGCCACCCGCCTGCCATCGCCAGGTACAGGAGGCAGCTTTAATGCCGCCATTGCCAAATATGCTAGCATTTGACCTGCCCGGTGTCCCTGGCGCTGGCAGGCGGGTGGCAGGCGGGGGCGGGTCCCCCCTTTACAAAAGTGGGAATTTACAGAAAACAGATTATCAAATGCTAAACCCGGAAAAAGGACACATCCCTAAGATTATAACTTTTTGCAAAAGACATCACGCTTATGGGTCTAAAAAGGCGAAATTATCATTTTATTTCAATGGCATATTAGAAACTTATAATGTTATGGACGTCCCGAAGGCTCTTATGAATGGCTTCGAAAAAACCTTGGGTTTAGTGACCTGGCTCTCTTGCTCCGTTACCCTTTGTTCCAGTTCTTCATAGGTTGGTTTTTTGTCCATTGGAACCCCCCAGTTTCCCAACAAATAAAAGTTAAATAAGGACGAGAGGATCCAGCTTAGGTCACAAAGTTTTCCCGGTCCCAAAACAACTAACGACATAAAACTTCTATAAACCCGGCAAGGGTTGTGCCAAACGAGAATCTGCCTTTAAATATGATTAAGTATTTGACTTAACGGGGGATCATTAAATCTTGCTGGGGCTTTGCGGCTTTGCCACAAAAACAACGCAGTATTCATGTTGGCTTTTTTACAGAGTGTAAAAGCAATTAGTTTCTGTAGCGAAACCCAGTTTTTCGGGCCAGAGGAGTCTATGGATTGGCCCGATTAGTAATAATCATTTGCTCAAAAAGGGTTCTGGTTGCCAATTGGGCTTCGTGTGGTATTTTTTTCTAGAATTTAGAAAACACCTCTCCTGCGTTTTGGGTTCGTTTCGATAACATGACTTAATCTTTTAGTTTTAAGTCAGTTCTGCTATCTTTTTTAGTTTGAAAGTTACGACACCCAACCCGATATAGCTTTCAAAGGCTTGCCACCCTTTCCAGAGACAACGTTTTGAGCCACAGCCTCGCATCAGGGCTGAAATGATACCTTGGATGCCGGCACAGAAATGCGGCATGTCTCCATGATACGAGTCAAAAGGCGAATACTATCCCAAAGCGGCCGAGCATCAATAGCATAGGCAATATTGGTCTCTACCACTGTGGTATCCTCCCAGACGTCCTTTCTTATTTTAGATTGTAAGGTTAAATCCGACACAGACGTGTGATCACTTACAACCATTTTTTTAGGCTCTAGTCTATGACAAAATGAGCTCGTCTGTTCTTGGCCAACGCCTCTTCATCGTGGCGTGGATCAAGGGGTCTTTCCTCCCCATAGCTAACGGTTGTCACGCGTTCCGGCGCAATACCGAGATCCACGACAAAACGCTTGACACTCTCAGCCCGTCGATTCCCGAGGGCCATGTTATACTCGTTGGTCCCGCGCTCGTCACAATGGCCTTCGATAATAACTGTGACGGCGGGGTGTGCCACAAGCCATTCAGCCTTGCACCGGAGAATTTCCTTTGCCTCTGGAAGAAGCCTCGACTTGTCAAACTCGAAGTGGATGTCTTCCTTGACGAATCTGTGCCGTGCAGCCAACTCCTCACGCTTCCTGCGCTGCCTGGCCTCTTCCCGCAAGCGCTCTTCTAGAAGACGCTGCTCTTCTAAGGCCTTCTGTGCCACAAGGGCCTCCTGGCGGGCCCTCTCTTCAGCAAGACGCCTTGCGTCGGCTTCCTCTTCAGCACTGGTGGCCGAGGTTACCGCAGGCCCAGATTCGACCCCCTTTTTCGCGCACGAAGCCGTGAATATGAGCCCCGGAATCACCAACAGAAGGACCAAGACTACCCAAAACCTATTTGTCATGCGATTTCACCTCCTACTCCCTCTTTTCTCATTCAGCAAAAAAAGGGGAGGGAACGCCCCCCCCCTTTTTTTGCTCTCATCCCCAGTGAGCCGGTTTACTCTTGCTCAGTAATCGATTGGATAACCCCGTCACTACTATATTCTATGCTTACCCGATCACCTCCGCTAAGGGTTTTCAGGTCTGTGTCCGAACCCGCGCTCAGAGTCATCATGTTGCCGGATTCATCCTGTACCCCAACCTTACCAGTGTCAGCACTGATAGAAATAATTGTCCCTTTTAGTGTCATTGTTTCCTGTGCTTCCTGGGAAACTGCTGCACCGGCAAAAGAGATCACAAAGAGGGCAATAACCAGCATTGATGCTAATTTCCTTATCATTGTTTTTTTCCTCCTTTAATTTATTACAGTTAGTTCATTTACAGTTAGCCTACCTTTAAAAAACTGGTATTTCAGGTTAGCTCCTCATCTCACAAGCCATCACCTCCTTCATGTTCTCCCTATGAGCTATTTCTCCGCTGGGGCAGGGGCATTTTCCCCTTTAGGAGTGCTCTGCTGTACTGGCGGAGGGGACTTCTCCTCTTTGCAGCCCACAAAACTACCTATAAAACCAAGACCCATTAGCGCCACAAGAACCACAGGCATTAACCTGTTTATCCTTTATCACCCTCTCTCCCCTTCAATCTCTTTATGAATATCGTTGCTGTGCTGTACTTTCAGCAAAGGATATGCCAAATGTTATTGATTGAACTATCCCTATGATTTCAAAGGATTTCTAGTATAGGCTGCTCTTTTGAGGGGTCTTTTTATGAAGGGACTTTCCTACAGAAGGAGGGGGTGAAAACTCGATTAATGAATGTAACTACTTGTGGATTCTACCTTATTTGTATGGAGGTTATTTACTTCACCTTGTTCAGGTATCTTAAAATTCGGGAAACCAAGAGGAATGGACGCTCGTGAAATATTGACATTTGCCCTTCCAACCCCCTGGTTGCTTCCCCTGGTTGCTTTTTCACCTATTTGAAATCAAATACATCATTTTCAATCTGTATCCGGCTATGGCGTCCTGAGCGCAGTCGAAGGATCAGCTCCGTGAACCGCCTGGTCCGCCCAGACGGATGCCAGGCCTGTCCCGCCATAGCTTTTATGCGACGGCGGATGGTGCGTGGATGGGGGAGAAAAACCCCCGGCTACCCGATTATGTTCCGGTTGCTTTTAAGAGTCGTTTCCGTGGTAAAGAAACAACCCTATGGCCACAATCCTTTTCTTTCTTTTTAAGATCGGCGCAAATAGCCTTCAAATCATAATCGAATTTGGCTGCATGTGCTTCGCGAATTCTTCTGATATCTTCAACAATTGGGGCTTTTTTCATGTCTATTCTCCTTCAAGCGCCTCTGGAGAGCATATTACGGGGCATTCATACCCATTTTCTTCAGCAACCCTGGCAATCCCTTTTTTCATCTTTGCGTTATTGATGTAATGAATTCGAAGCCTGCCTGAAATCTCAAAGAATCCCGTCCGTTAAAAAGGTCACTTACCGGCATCTGATCGATTTTGTGGCCGACTACAAAGACCCCTCAATACACGTTAAAAAGTCCCGTGTCTGGACACTCAGACAATTTTACCACTTTCTGACACTCCATGGGGGGGAGGATATTTCTTTCAGTTCGTATTGCCTGAAGCGTTGCATCAAGGCGATCCCGAAGAGAGATCAATTCCTGATTGGACATTGAGGAGTTCCATTCCATCCGCAACATTTCAATCATTTCCCGAAACCAAGTCCTGTGAGCATCACCTGCTGGCATTTACATCCTCTTAGTTTTGAAGGCCATAGCGCCGGAAGCCAGCGGCGTGGTGTGGCTCGCAACGCTATACTGCATCCGCTGACGTCACTGGTTAGACGATCTTTATTTCAAAACGATCGTCGAAGTTCATCCTATTGAGGATCTTTTTCGCCTCCTCAATTTCGTCTTCGTCAACTTTGCTGATATCCAAATCGAACCTGCGGTCTGTCGTCATGATTGTGATCATTTCGTCATGTAATTCGACTCTCTTTAGCATCTCATCCTGATCACTCATCCATGATTCGTAGGAAACATTTACCCCACGCTCCGCTTCATCAAGAAATACTTCATATTTGGGGGTTCGC
>JAQYWL010000233.1 GCA_030145035.1 Desulfobacteria bacterium
CATCACCGGGATCATTGAAGTACTAACCAGTCGTACTCCTTTGATATTCATGTCAACGCCTTTTGCACGGACAAACGAGTTTGTCCATGGCACCCCATGAGTGATATGTTCCCCCGCACTGCACGGCGGGGTGGCACAGGCCAAGCTTTGCTTGCCTGTGCATATGCACGGGCAACCTCTGGTTAGCCCGTGGCACCCTGCGGGGAATGTGCTAACCGCACAGCTCCAAAAATTTCATACACACTTGTATCTTTACCGCGTATGAGCCTTTTCCGGTCCCATAAGGGTTCTTTCTCTGTTTTTGGTCATGTCAAAAAAAAATCCTCGCCGCTACGATTTTTTCCCCACTTCGTGCTAACTTAAATTCCCCATCCTAGCGCACATGTAATCTGAATTAAAATGTATGAGTAATCGTATTACCCCGCTTATCCAGCCACCAATGTCAAGAAAATACCCCGCCTTGAGGCAGAAAGCACGTCCTTTGCCAGAGTGCTGTGGCTTTGCTGCAGATATGCGAGCCAGCCATTACTGAAATGAATAGCCGAAGCTTTTGTTGATAGAGATGATGATGTTGAGGCTTGCGTGGACGGATTTTCGCCGAGATATAACTCGCTGAAATATTTTGCAATCCTTCGAGAGGCAGCCAAGCCGTTGGCGCGCGCCAACGGCTTGTTCTCCCGAATCGATCAAGATGTTTCTCCATATCGAATTCTGGATGCAATGTCAATACGAATCTTGTGATATGATGGATATTTCAATATGGGGATTTTCCCTTAGCAAAACGCGAGGAATTCAGATTAGCGTTAAGGATTAGCAGCGGTCTTGGATTCGACAATCCGTGCCAGTGCATACCTGATGGAAGGAGTGAAAAGGGGTTATGCAAAGGTCTCAGGGGAAGAGCAATGAAAGCAGAAAGGGTGAATCCGGGATCGGGGTCATTTTCTCATCTCAAAACTTTTTTTGGGTGTAGAGAGAAAATTTTCGCCACCGACCCCAGACTACCACCCCTGTGGCTTTATTGCTTAGCAATATTCATGCCTTTCTGGAAAAAAACTTTAACACGACGAGGTGTATGCGGACTACGCCGCTCAAAAAAAGGAAATTCCTATACTATCAAGTTATACAATCGCTCCGCGATTCTATACAGCGCGGCTTCGCCGCTTGGAAAAAAGAAATTCCTATACAATCAAGTTAATGAAGCGGGTCTTCGCAAACTGATGGGGTTCGACTAAAGGGGAGGTTTTGCAAAAGTCTCTATTTGCCGGTCTTCTCATGTAACTTGTCTGCTACACGCTTGACCCTGTCGGACTTTACCATGGAGGCTGCCTTGTCGGCAAAGCGGACCGCGTCCGAGACCTTGCCGTCTATCAAATAGTCTCTGACCCTCTTTTCAACCCGGGCCGTCGCATGATCTGCTTTGACGTGAACGGCCGGCGCTCCTATCAGCTTTCTGCACTCGCGGCTCCCGCACGTCGGACATGACGGTGAAGCCGCACCCATATGAAGGATTACCTCAAAAACCCCTCCACAACCGGCGCATTCATAGTCATAAATCGGCATAAATTCCTCTTACAACCTTCGCAAGTACCTCATGCTTTCAAGATCAGCCCTAAAGTCCGTATCCTCCGAGAGTCTTTCGAGGGCAGCGTCAATCATGGAGAGCATCTCGGTTTTTTCGGCCGGCAGATTTCCGTTGATAGGGGCGTAGTTGGAAACATGGTCAGAAAGATACTCTGAGGTGACTGAGAGGCCCTCAATAAGGGTCTTTTGTTCCTTCAGGATGGTCTCAGGGCCGGGCATTTGAAAGCTCCCCTCATTCCACCATTGAAACACAGGGGTGCCGGGCACGGGTACAAGGGTTCTCACACGGATAAAATCAGGATTTATCTGATTCAGCACCTTGGCTGTTTCGACGGCATGCTCTTGCCAGTCCGCCTCGCCCCCGATTCCCACAAGCACGTACACCGAAACCTCAAAGCCGGCCTCTCCGGCCTTGGTGCACCCCCGGATCATGGTGCGTGGTCCTGCACCCTTTTTTATCCGGTCCAGCAATTGTGCGCTTCCGGTCTCAAGACCGATATGAATGCGTGTCAGTCCGGCCGACCTTATCTTTCTTAAGCTCTCGATGGACTTCCGCTTAAGGGTCAGGGCTCGCGCATAGCTCGTAACCCTGGTCAGGAATGGGAAGGTACGATGAAGGTGACCAAGGATTTGACACATCTCTTCTGTCTTGATAATCAGGCTATCTGAGTCCGCGATGAACACGGTCTCCACGTTTCCGCGCGTGTAGGCCCTGGCCGTATCAATGTCTTGCTTAACTTCCTGAACCGGGCGTTTTTCAAACTTGACGTGCTTGTACATGGGGCAAAAGGCACACCGATTCCAGGGACACCCACGGGTAACCCTCAGAAGGAGGCTGTTGGCCTCACTGGGGGGTCGGAAAGGTGGAAAATCATAACTTTCTTCGCCCACGGCAAGACGCCTTCCAAAACGAAAGTTCAACATTTTCCAGACCTAATGGTTCGATATTCGGGGTATTGAATAACCCATTCGTTCGGAATTGACAAGAGATTTCAGGCTCCCCTTCTCTTGATTTGACGTAACATCTCAATAACTCGGGATGTCAACTCCTGGATTCCCGCCTTCGCGGGAATGACGGACAATTAGATACAACTGTCATTTAAATACAACTGTCATTTAAATACAACTGTCATTCCCGCGGAGGCGGGAATCCAGAAAACTGGTCTACCAAAGCATTTACCCGGATTTGTTGAGAACATACGATTTGACGAGACAAATGCCTGTACAAGGCAACGTCTTTCGTCTATCGGTTGCGTCATTTTTCAAAACCGTGTAACGTAAACCCTGGTCCCCCTTCGGTCTGAGCTCAGGGTCGAAGACAGACCGGGTTAAGCAGCGTGATAGCCTCTCGCGAGCGTGTCGCGCCCCTGGCCCAAACCGGGATGACAGGGATGACACA
>JAQYWL010000138.1 GCA_030145035.1 Desulfobacteria bacterium
AGAAATCAATCTGGAAAGCAACGTTTTCTATGATGCGATTGTCTTATTAGGTACCCCCGGAGTCAACCAAACTAAAAAGCCCATCAGACTTGTGGGATATATCGTTGATGGTACCAAATTTGGAATGATATGCTCTTTAGATTTATTAAAATTTGTAATTTGACTGCCACATAAATAACATTTAGCCATTTTTTCTTTTCACTCTACAATTGATCTCATGGACAATGTTTCCGTTCTGCCCAACGGTGAAGTCACCGGCTGGTGTGAAGCGTAGCGGAACACCAGTCAGGTAAACTGACGGGTTAGGCTAGTCCAAGACCTAACGAGAACATGGGTGTCAGACCTACACATTTGACAAAACTGTCCTGAATTGGCGCTTTCGGTCGGACCAAGCTACCATGCTGATATACACCACGATAAAGATTCCAAAAACAGGTGTTTTTAGACCTTAAAGCGCTATTTTCAAGGGCAAAACCATTGCTGTAAGAGCGTCCTCAACCCCTTCTCTTCACCCCGATCAGGGCGCAGGAATCAGCAGTCGGGGGTCAGTGATCATCTTCTGGTTTTCTTTTTCCTCTTTGCACCCTTGCCATACATTCTTGACAACTGTTTTCTGACTCAGGGCTTGGCCGGTTTGCAGAGAGACGCGCAGCATAGCTGCTAAGCCGATATGGCCTCCGCGATACTGCACACCAATTCAAAGGCCTCATCCAAGCCGAACCGAACGAAATCTGCGGGGCGGAGCACTGGCTTTAACTGACCCTCCAGTTGCCGATCAAGCTCCCGCTTCCGCTCCGCAGAGGCGTCAGCAGGGGCATTGCCCGGTACCTTGAGTTCTGCCTTCACCGTGCTGAGGAAGTCAGGATCATGAAAATCCAGCCCCATCTCGCGGACAGCATAGAACAAATCGAAGAAGTCCCGGATCGCAGGTTCTTTCCTGGTCAGAGCTGCACGGACCTTTTCTGCATATGCCTCCCTCACTGCCATCGCACGGACAGTGAAAGTTGGAAGGAGAGACCGACCGCTAAATGGATTCACCACGATTGTACGCGCCGCATTGGATACCGAGGGGCTGAGGAGCGGTTCACGTATGCCGACCTCAAGCTTAATCCTTTCCTGCTTCTCAATTACCGCCGACCGATATTCAAGGCAGCCGATGTATTGCCGGGACTCGTTATGGCCTCTGAACGCTTCTGAAATCGCGACCCCAGGAACTACTTTCGGCAGCTTATCGAATATCCGTTTGACTGGTTCCATCTCAGCACGTCTCTGATTTCGGGACGTGTCCGCAGTAGCTGGGATGATTAAATCCAGATCCTCGCTGAGTCGATAGAAATCTGCGTAAACCTTGCTGAGACAGGTTCCTCCTTTGAAAACGAGCGATGTGTCGCCATCAAAAAAGTACTGCAGGATCAGTGAACAGTAGTAGTCCTTTTCGATCAGGGTCGCTGTAAACCCCGTAGTAGCCTCTGAGTGTGCCAAAGCCTCCCGGAAGATGTCGCGATCTGCATCATGAGGGTATGGGAAGTTCATCTCATCCATTGACGATGACCCCCCACTTGCGGTTGACTGTTCCCTTTGTGGGCCTGCCTGGAATCCAGGGGATCAGGGCCTTGGAATCGCTGAGTTGACGCTGGAGCCGATTTGTCATTCTCGAAGTTTGAACGAAACTATCTAACAAGTACCCTATTCGCCGAGCCGTCGCCTGATTTCCGTACTGAGCGGTGGCCTCGACTAATCTGGACGCAAGCTTGAAATCTTTCTTGGCTTCCTGTCTGATCCAGTCATATCCTCGGGGCAAACTATTAAAGCGGGACCAGTCGTAGACGGCATCCATGAGGGTCCTGGCTTTGGAAGAATAGATAACTTCGGCGCCCTCGCGGGTGCGGAGAGGGTTGGTGGCTCCAAGGCGCTCGTTTGCGATTTTTATGAATTGAAATGCTAAGTTCCCGATTGTACGACTACCTGAAATACGGCTATTGTAAACGTAGGTGACGCTCGGGATTTGGTCATCGAGGCCGTAGAAATTGAACGCGGTTGGCCCGCAGATTTGATATTTACCGTCCTCTTCGTCCATTAGCTTCTGAAGAATGAGGGCAGCTCCGGGACTGTATTTGCCGCCAGCCGGTATGCGAGGAGGGATGAGGTATACTCCGCGCTTCAGTCTGACGATCCATCCCGAGCCTGACAGGCGACGCAATAGATCGCGTTCCTGTGATCCAGTGATACCTAGTACTGGGGTTAGTTCTCCAGTGCGGACGATATCCTTCTTTTTTAGCTGGACATACGCGAAGAACCTCGATGAGAGGCTTCCTAACTCTGGTCCTTGTTGTTTCATGATATTTCTCATAAATGGGCCAATAACCCATTATCAAGAAATACAATAAAAATCAACCCATCGTAACTCTTCTATTTTTCCATCAGCCGTCTTAACACGATTGGAGGTCACAAATTGTGATCTCCAATTTTTCTTTTGTTAGCTCAAACATATACCAAAGGGGGATGCTGGTGAAATATTGACATTTGTTCTTTCCGGTAGAGGTTGATTTGTCGTTTGTCGTCTCTGCTTTGAGAGAGAACGAAACCTCGACTCCAGATTATATGCCCCTTACCCACCCTCACCAATTCAACAAATCTGCACACGGTCGTTACATTTACAGTGCCCTGTGCGCTTGTGACATTGCTGGGCATGCACT
>JAQYWL010000328.1 GCA_030145035.1 Desulfobacteria bacterium
CGTCATGCATCAGCACCGACATATCAATGGGTCCCGACATAGTATCAGAGTCCAAAAGCATGAAGTAGGTCTCACGGCCACCGTGCGTTCTGGCATAAGGTGAAAAACAGACGAAGCTGTCCAATGGATCCCGACGCAGACACTGCGACTGCATCCAGGCCAGTGCCATCTGAAGAACTCCCTTGAGATCCCTTGACCTCAGGCTCATGGCCATGTCAACCACAGGGGGGATCCGGCATCTATACATTCGCTGCACGTCAACATCGTGGCTGATGAAGGCCGCAAAAGGACGCCCGTCCCAAAGATCACGCTGCGCTGCTCTCACGCCGATCTGCCCCAGCCACTCGACCAGCCAGTTCCTGCAACAGTCTACAATCGGAACATCGGTGCGGCCCAAGCCTGTGTCATTATAAGGTCGGGGGCGGCCATGTCGGTCCTTTTCCGCCGCTGTCTCCTCCAAATGAAAAGAGAGTTTGATGAGGGTCGTGGCCACTATATCGACAGAGACCACGAGGCCGGATTTCGACTTCTTTTCAGGCTCACCTTTGGCGCATAAGACCGATAGCCCCCGGAAGGACATAACTTGGGATGGAAGCTCGCCTGCGAGAAATTCTTTGTCGAGGAAGCCGCAGTCCCTGATCCTCAAATACGGCACCCTCTCAGGAAGTGTTTCACCATCTCCATATATGATTGCAGCCGAAGGTCTCCCCCAGACATCATCCCAATGGTTGCTAAAGGCCCAGGTCAAATCCAGGGGACCCAATAGCTGCTCCAGTGCGTACCTGGCAGGAATGCTCTCAGCAAAGACAATCAGTTTTGGGCACATAGCGCGCACCATTGCTCCCTTCACCTGCCGGTAGACCGCAATACACGTATCCTCCGAGAGCGCCTACAACTCATATCCGAACGCGTCCATTTCCTTTCCTGCTATAGTCCGAAATGTCAGCCTCATCGATTCCGGCCAATCGCACGGCTCTGGAAAGCTCCCCGTCGTTTGCCGATTGAGCCTCTTGTCCAGGATACGCACTATCTTACGTTTGGATGGTCTTGATGAACCAACAAAAGAAAACAGTCTGTCCAGTTGCTCCTCGTTGCCATCAAAAATCTTTTCAGCATCCAGCAGAAGCCTGCGCTCTACAGCTAAGTATGACCAAAATTCTCGAATCCACCTGTTGGTTTCCGCCCAAAGCCATGTATTTTTTTCGAATGCATCCCATTTATTCCATGTCTTCCCCCATTCAGATTCTGGTAGTGGAGCAATTCTCGTCCTATCAGCTGGATTACCAGCATACCATTTACGCCGCATCGCAGATCTAACAACATATCTAGGGCCTCTCACCACATGTATGAATTTCACATCCGGAATTGCCTCCAAAATAGCGGGGGCCAAAAACGTTGCTTGCGGGCTCGTTTCTACATATCCTTTTTTGAATTTGAGGCAACAGTCAAATCTCTCGTTTCTCGCAGCAATAAAAGCTTCCCTGAAAACACCTCTTACACGCATATCATCGCCAAGTTCATAAGCAAATCTTGATAGTGGATATAACGTCGGACCTGGCTCATGATAGGCAAACACATTCGGACTCAAACCAAGCAGAGCGGCCAGGGTCTGGGTCCCGACCCTTCCGGTGGACAGAACAAAGATACATGGATGTGTATCATCAAACCTTTGTAATCGTGCCCGCCTAAAATATCTTCTCCGAAGCAGACACACTAATTCGAGAACCGAACATTTATGGGCAACATCCATCAATAGTCCCATCAACACACCTTCATATTCCAATGGTTGAGCATCCCTCTGCACCAGCCTCTCAGAATTGCTCGCAAAACTCACGATTTATGGCAAGCCACTAAACCGTACCTCTGACAATATCGCTTTCTATGTTCGTCAATACTTCGGAAACTTTTCTCCCAAAGTTATCGACGCAAAATTGCCTACAATGTGTCATTAACTTCTCACACCACTTTTCCAGCGTAGCTTCGCTCGGTTTTCTCTGAAAAAAACCAACCAAGTCCTCTATATTGTTGTATCGCAATTCATCCAGAATGACGATTTCTTTCTGCCCACCGCTGTCATGACTCAACGGAATGCATCCTCTCAAAATCGCTTCAACTGTGCTGATCCCGAAAGGTTCGTTGACAGTGGTGTGAATAAAGTATTTCGATCTATCAAGTAATTCCCACTTTCTCTCATCGTCAACGTGAGGATGTAGGAACACATTTTGCAAATTATGGTCTTCAACATACTGTCTGCACCGATCAAAAACATCATTTTCTTGCCCACAAAAACCTATTATATGAAACTTCATATCAGGCACCTGTTGAGCTAACAGTACCTGCCTGAATTGGTTCTTGTCAGGGCAAAATCTTCCAACGCTAACAACTGCATTTTCCTTTTTGTCTAATGGGATAGGCCTACCTGTGGGAATGCGAACAGGCGGATAAATGACAGAAACATTGGCGGAGTAAGCCGGGTAATACTTTTTGAAATTCGTCCTCGAAAACTCCGAATTAGCGATTATTAAATTTTTTTCCCCAATTTTGTTGTTAAACAAATAAAAAAAGCGACACAAATTCAGGAATATTCCACTGGTTCTTGTCCAGCTCCTTTTCACGCCCTCCGGGTTGTGGATACTTACGTGCTTTGCCATAAGTCGCGCCTTCCGCGGAAAGTGGACATAGGAAATAGTTGGGATATTTTTCGGCATCATAAAAGACGTATTGTTGCTGTCAATGAAATAATCATAGTTGTTCTTGTAGCGCCCCAAGCTCATGCCAAAACACATTATGCTGCCTTCAGATGGCAATCTTGAATAGTGTGATTCTATTGTTCTCACATTGAACTCAATCTCTTCGCCATACTTATCCTTTATACCACGGCCTGTGATATCGGTCCTGTACGTGAGAATATCAGGAACAATATTCCTCTCGTTCAGAATGCGAATAATCTGAACAATAACGCCCAACCGCCCACCGTAGGCAATCTCATTCTGAACAACAGCAACATTCATACTAGCGATTAATCCCCACTCGAACAAGCCTTTTCAGCCTGTCAAGAAGGGGATTCCTCATGTATGTAAATCCAATATTTCCCTTCATAGAGTAGTGTAGCCTATTCTTTGCCAAGAAAGCCCCATGACTGGAAACCACCCGAAAACGATTTGCCTGCTCTTGACCATAAGAATGTTCGCCTCTGCCGAGATAACCCAAATAATGATACTTAAGATACAATGGAACCTTACAAATAACGGTTCTCGTCCTCCCGCGGTAGCTATACTCGGGCAGCACGCCATTTGTGAATAATATCTTATCTCTGCCGATTTTGAGTGGCGCCTCATCCAAGGCTTCTTCCGTGGCGTACATATCTCTGAATCTGATCAAGGCGCGCTGAAAAATGTCTTGAATCGCCTTTTCTGCTTTGAGGAACAGCCCACTAAAATCATCAAAATGATAACTTCTAGTCCCAATCCACCTTTGTCTAAACTCTCGGAGTCGATGGTTAGTCTCTTCCGTCTCCTCGGAAAGCCCAATGTCCACCGATTTGCAAAGATCTATGCTGTGACGCAAGGATAATATCCTAGTCATCCAATTTCTTACATTACACTGTCCGTCGCTTTTTGCGATAAAAAATTGTCGCAGCCTCATCAAATTGATATCTAACAAGTACATCAACCTGAGATTATTACTTATCATCTGGGTATCGGGCGGAGAGGCCACAAGATCGGGCCTTCGGTATACCAGTTTAAGATTGCTCGGATATATTATATACTGAAGCTTTTCAAAATGTTCTGGTGCCACAACGTATACGTCATGAAGGAACAGTCTTCGGTTCTCTGAATGCTCAAGCGCCGAGAACTTCATTCCGTTGCTGATGGGCTCCTTCAATATACATATCATATCAATATCTGAGATACCCGGAAGACTCACCGAGCCAATCGTATAAACAGCTACCAGCTCTTCATAACGCGCAATCCGCCGGACATAATTGTCAATTTCCCTCCTATACTCCCGTCTGTCTATGTGTTCTGGAATATCATAAAAGTTCATTCTCCAACCTTCTTCTTAACATTTTGAAATCTTGCCTCCTAAACTCTGACACGGATATTTTGTCTTCGGGCAGCCTGACTGCCTTGCCGATAAAAATGGGATATCTCGGGCCTAAAATTCTCGAAAGTAGGTGCAAAGGCGAGAAATAGCCGAGTTGTGTTTTTGTTGACGGCCAGAGCCACCTCATCCTGCTTGCGGTCCTAACCCACCGCGATAACCCCCCATACCTCTCATAAAAGGGTCTGAAAGATTGTGCCTTGTACATATGCTGGTTAATGTCACCAAAG
>JAQYWL010000551.1 GCA_030145035.1 Desulfobacteria bacterium
AAACAATGATCGCTTTTCATATTCTTCTGAGAAACTAGAAAACCGAACCTAAACAGCAAGAAGAAGGAAGTCTGAGAAGAGCTATGCCCAAAACCGGCACTTTTTTTACTTTTCTGTCCCACAACGCACAGCCGTCTTGTTTTTGCAATTAACTGGCCCGAGAATACGGTACACTCAAAAAAGAAAAGCTACATTTTTGTCGTTTTCTATGCTCACTTTTGAGTTTATGCGGAGGCTCTATAGCTAAACTAGGCAGAGCGAGTCTGTTCTGGCCATTTAGGCCCAGTGCCCCAAAAGTCTGCAATGAATCAATCGGAAAATGACAGCGCGAATGCGACGAAATCCTCCGGTAAAAGAGACCTTTAGCGCTGAGCGGCAGGGGTGTCAACAAACGAACGTTAGCTTGCCCATTTCATTGAGGCCGCCACCCATGACTTCAGATATACCTGAATGTTCGAGGTCACAGGTCTTGATATCAAGTTGCAGATTTCTGCCCACAATTCAGCACACATCCCCAAAAATACATTACATAGATAAGCGGCCATGCATATGGGGTGAAGACTGTATTTTGATGCCCAAAGCACAGTATTTGTGGTTCATGACTAGCCCGGCGGGATTTCAAATATGGAAACGATCTAGATAACTTGCGGAAAATTATAAGGTTTTCTCGACACACTGAGACTTTTGTCCTATGGTTACATGAGGTATATACATATGCGCTCACAAGGATGATTATGATCAAAGATTTTCCTCCTATTTGCGGCAGTGAAAAAGAGATTAAAGAGTCAACCTCTGGTGACAGAGGCAACCTTTATGCACCCGTCTCTGACTTGAACATTGAAAGAGTCCAATCATCATTTGGCATTGCACTTCACATGCATCAGCCTACCATTCCGGCTTCTTCTGATGACATCTCCAAGGCTGATCTGATATCGAATCTCCAGTACATGATGGAACATCAGCACCTTGGTGATAACCATAACGCACCGGTATTCCTGTGGTGTTATTCCAGGATGTCTGATTTTGTCAGGGAACTGCGGAATCAGGGAAAGACGCCTCGTGTCATGCTGGATTATTCCGGCAACCTTCTGTGGGGACTCAAACAAATGGGTGAAGAGAAGGTATTGGAGAACTTTAAACGAGTAACGAGTGACGAAACATATCATCGAAATGTCGAGTGGTTGGGCACTATGTGGTCTCATGCTGTTGTCTCATCCACCCCGATTCCTGACATAACATTGCACATGAGGGCGTGGCAGGAGCATTTTGCGTCAATCTTTGGCTTTGAAGCGCTCCGAAGGGTCAAAGGCTTTTCTCCTCCAGAGATGCATCTGCCTATTCATCCGGACATGTGTCACGAATACGTGAAGGCATTAAAGGAGTGCGGCTATGAATGGCTTATGGTCCAGGAGCATACAATAGAAAACATGGACGGCACCAGGTTTGAAAGGCCGTATGTTCCTCACAGACTGGTTGCAGGAAATTCTCTCGGACAAATTCAGCAAATCCCCATCCTTGTCAAAACGAAAGGCTCGGATACAAAACTGGTTGCTCAGATGCAGCCTTATTATGAAGCACAGACAAAAGCTCGGGAGGAATACTGTAGCAAGAATGTGATTCCGTATGTTCTTCAGATAGCAGATGGAGAAAATGGCGGAGTGATGATGAACGAGTTCCCAGATGCCTACAAGAAAGTGTGTCACGAGCTGGGAAAAGAAGGCACTGTGGCAATGAACGGCTCTGAATACATGGAGTTCATCAAAAGCACGGGGTTGAGTGAAGATGACTTTTTGCCTGTCCAACCGGTCTCACAAAGCAGGATATGGGAATGGGTGGATGACTTCTCGCCCGGTGCAGCTGATAGGGCCATTGACAAGGTCAATGAAAGGGATCCCGGCTTCAATCTGGACAAGGCATCATGGACGAACGATAGAAGTTGGGTTGAAGGCTATAAAGATATTCTTGATCCTATCAATGAATTGAGCGCTGCATTTCACAAGCGATTTGATAAGGCAGACATTGATACCAATGATCCCATCTATAAGGAAGCCCTCCTGCATCTTCTTCTTTCACAAACGAGCTGTTTCAGGTACTGGGGAGGCGGCATATGGACGGAATACGCAAGAGAGATTTGTAGAAGAGGCATGAAGGTCCTTGATTCGTGAAACTAGTCAGTGAAAATCCAGTTTTGCTTCCGAAGACTTTCCCAGCTCTCCTTTAAGTGAGTGAATAATCTTTAATGGTTATTGCCTTAACTCGGAATATATACCTCTCAGGGGATAGGGTATTTCTTGGAACGACTTGGCGGAAACCTTTAGTTTTTCCCTGACTTAGCAACGGGGGAAACCGCAGCTCCGCCGCTGGCGGAGAATGCGGAGGGGGCAAAGTATCCCCTGATGCTAAGTCTCTGGAAAAACAAAGGTTGGAGACATCGGAGTGAAAAGAAATGCCCCATCCCCGGAGAGTAACCACCATTTTTCGCAGTAAAGGCAATAAGCGGTTAATCTTTTTGGCTGTCTGTCGTAACAGTCTTTTGGAGCGGCGGTAAGACTGAAAGACAAAAAAGGCTGAGTAGAACGAGGCTTCCCAATGCGACAAGTCTTCTGGGAATCTTTTCTGCCAGCTTATGAACTTCCCGCGCTGCCAGGGTAAGACCCGGGCACTGTACGCCGTCCCCAAGAAGCCAGCTACCGTTAACAGAGCCCTGGATCGCCAGAGCGCCTCCTTCCGTTAAGTTGTTTTCCGAGCCCATCTTTGGATGTAGGATATCGCGGAAGAATCTTGGCGAGGCGTCAGTAAAGAAAAAACCGTTAGGCCTCTGGGCCAGACGGCTGCCGTTCAGGCTATTGCTCCCTGGCGGCAGGAACGACACATAAAAGAAAAGGAAGCCACCATACCTGTCCTTCCCTTACAGATGTTTGGCGCTCGTTGTGTGAGAGCTGGCAGGAAGCGTCACAGTCGAACCGGTTACGTGCCCTTGGCCCCGAGCGCCTTAAGCTGCTTTGCACTCAGAGGGGAGCAGAACTCGTACTGGAACCGGCCAGTTTTTGTGGTCAGGGGAACCCAGACATCTCCGTCCAGGGTCACAAACTGGAATTCAAGCTTGTCGGGAACGAATGGAACGACGCCCGTGGTATGGATGACCCTGCCCTCGTCGGCGTTCCACCGGGTCATCACGACTTTGCCCGTATTTCGTACCTCCAGCACCCGCTCACTGTTGTGGCAGTCTTTGCAAGTGCGTCCCTCTGCTATGACAGTGTGACCGTGGTGCGGGCCGAAAGCCACAAACGTCTTATCCTTGTACACCACCGACTGATAGGTGCCAGCGCGGACCTTGCCATGATCGTCGTTGAGTAAAACTACGTAATCTCTGAATGCTGCTGCTGCCTTCTTCTCATGTGTCTTGATCAACGTCTCAACGGATCTTCCACTTGAAAACAACGATTTTTCTTAGCTTAACTATTTATATTTAAAGAACTTTTGCGCTCTTCGACTAGTTTCTTTCTAGTGAACACATTTACTTTCCTACAGGGGATGGCATCAGGCAAAGTAACGTTGGCTCTTTTGAGAAGTAGCATACCCAGTTCTCTCGGTTCGGGAACTGTTTGAAGCGAAACGTCGCCAATGATGACTTCTGTTGTGCAGAGAGATGAGAGTTCGTTGATTCCCTCCTCAATGGTCACTTCCACATCATGCCAGAGTCGACGAAGTTCATATGCAACCAAGTAAGCCAGCATAATGCCGAAAACATGAGCACGCGTCCTGGGCGCTTTGCGCACAAAAATCCCGCGAATATGAAGCAACGCCGTTTTCATTGTCCGAAACGCCCACTCCACTTCAGCAAGG
>JAQYWL010000069.1 GCA_030145035.1 Desulfobacteria bacterium
AATTTTTGAGAATTCTTTTCAAATTCCCTCAGGAATTCCTCCATGAAGCGTCCTGATTCAAACCACTTCTTGAATGCATGAAATTTCTCTTCATATATTTCAAAGTATTCTGCCTTGCGCAGGGGGCCGAACCTTAAACCCCCGCCACCTGCCTGTGCGATCCTATCAGGATCGAGTTCAAGTAGAATCTCGCTCACTTTGGCATGGGCCGCATTTTTAAAGGCTTGTTGTGTGATCAAAAAGGCTTCCTTGATCTGGCCAATATAGCTTTCAAGGGATTGCAACTGGCTTTCTCCCTCCAGATGAAAACCTATGACCTGCCTGATCGTCTCCTCCCCGGTGCGCTCACTTAGAAGGGTCGCATTAATCACACTCACCAATTGATTGAGTGTGTCAAAGATGGTGTTTAAGGATAGAGCCAATTTCTCCAGAAGCTCTGTAGATGAGAGATCGGCCTGGCTAACTTCTCTCCCCAGCAACAACGAAAAGAGTCTCGAAATAACCTCTTCCTCAAGGTTTGAGCCCTTAGATTTCCCAAGGGCGCTCTTGTCAAACTGAGCAATAAGTTTTTCTAAAAATGCCAATCTTCCATCAGGCGAAAACGTTTGCAGCCTTTCTTTAAGATGAGCTTCTATCAAAGACGCAGCTCCTGCGTCATCCGGGTTATAAATCCCCCTGACTTCGTCGGCAAGTATTTCCAAAGAAATTTGGCTAGTCATTGGGCGTTTCTTTATCTCCGGCTTTATCCGGACTGATGATTACTGTTTCTGCCATTAGGTCTTTTTCAAGCTTGTCTTCAGTTGTTTCTGAGATCTCGGAGCCCTTTGGTTCTTCTTGCACGAGGCCCACCTTTTTCGTTGAATAGACATCTTTTGATCGAACTGCCTCGTAGGCCCCCGGAAAAACGTTGTTCATGTCTGAAGGAGAGATGACTACTGTCTCTGGAATGTCCTCTTCTTTTTCAAAACCTTCAGGCGAAAGGATGACCGTTTCCTGTATCTCGTCGTCTTCTGTTGGTATGGCAAGGGTTTTGTCTAATATCTCACTATCTTTTGCTGAAATGACAACCGTTTCTTCTAATGACTCCTCTTTCTCCTCCAGCTCCAGGCGCCATTTGTCCATAAGGTTGATGAGGATATCACGGATGGCCTCATCTTGCGATGGTTCCAGCTTTTCGTCACCCCCTGGCTTTTCTCGGAATAGCTCCTTTTTAACTTCTTCTCTCAAGTTCTCCACGCTTTGCCGGAATTCATCCCTCGACCAATCAGGACTTTCATGCAAGTTAGCCTTCAACAATGACCACCCCCGATCAAGGGACCTTTCCCAGAGAGAATGCCAATTCTTGCGAACAGTCTTTCCCTCGGGATTCCAGAAGATGTTCTCAGGAAGAAAACTTTGCCCGGTTTCTTCCTTCAAGGAATCCTCGGGCGCGGATTCACCGACAGATGACACTTTGTCAAGGTGTTGCGCCAGTGAGGCATACACTCTCGAAACATCTTGTTTGTCATTAACCAATAGGGCGTAAAACCACACAAGTCCGAGACAGTGCAACCCGTAAGAAGGAGGCAATCTGGGGAACGAAGGAGTGCCGGAAGCATTTCTTCCTATCTCTATACGCTTTACCTTAAAATTCCAGAAAAGGGGCAGAAGAGCACTCTGGTCAGCAAGCTTGACCCAGATGCCTTCGATAGATAATCCGAGACCCGGATATTTATAAGTATCCGGTCCGGAAAAGATGCTTTGGACAAGCTCGCCCAAGAAAGACAGCTTCAAATACAAGACTTCCAGAAAATATCTTTCGTCACTATCAAAGAAAAAAGGAGCCTTGACCGGGCCATTTCGTTTCAAAGCCTTCAGGCAGCTCATTCTGCCCAACTGTTGTTTATTACTTAGGTGCCTTTCCAGATCTTCAAAGGAGGCCCCCGAAATTAAAGACAAAAAATCGAGGGCGTTGACCGACATGGCCTCGAAAATCAACATGAAAAAAGGATAAAAAGAAAAGGGTACGATTCTTGATACGGCTAAACCATCGGCCGCCCAGCACTCATGGCGGCTGGGGCACTCCGCACAGGGAAACTGACCCAAATGGCTTTTGCCTTCCGTCAGCAGACCGAATTCTCTGATCAGATCCCACCGATCTTTCACTATTGGCGGATCAGAGCTTTCCAATGCAAACACGTAAAAATCGGACTTGCCCTCTGAACCAAAACATGAGTGACAAAACAAATAACGCTTGAGGGAAGTTGAATACGGTTGGAGCCCCAAACCAGCCAACAGATCGTCATCATAGCATTGTTGCAGAGAAAAACCGCACTTGGGGCACGGGGGATGAAAAAAGATCTGCTTTGGTTTACAAAAAAACAAAGGCTGTAAAGATGACAGCCCTCCGTCTTTACTGATTTGATCAGCCAAGATGATGACTGAGCTGTTCTGGTTCTTGCCTGAATAAAAGGAAAAGGCCGTTTGCCACCATTGATCAATATCTTTATTGTTGACAGGCCACAATTCGTCCCCTGGAAGAAAGTATTCATCATTTTGCAGCAAAACGAACACTCGTTTGATTTCGCTTCCGGCATCTGTTACAAACTGAGCTTCAATGAGACGGGAAACGGGATCTGATTCGTTGATAACAAGAAACGGGAAGCGGGATTTTTCCTGGACAGTGGCATTTCGAGGGTCCCTAGAAAAACTTAAGCACAACTTTCCTCCGCTGGGTTCAAGATAAGGACACAAAGAGTGCGTTTCAATGTTGTTTTTCACCCTAAAATCCTTCACTCTCTAAAAATAAACTGGTTCAGCCAGAAAAACTCCGGCTGTTGGAATCGCTTTGACCTCGTATTTGGGACACCCCTCCTTCTTGAACCGACAACATACCGAAAAATTAGATGGCTACCAGGGAAGTGCTTCTGCTGAGGGACTTAATTCTTTATTATAATGCCTGGGCATTGTCAAGTACCTTCTCCCTAAGCGTAAGATCTTCTGGTGTTTTTTCGTTGACTCAAGACCTTGACTTGAATAAACTTATCAATTTAGCCTATTGAAAAAGCGAGCCTAAATGTTTTCAAAGAACTAAGATGTTACCAATGTTTGAAGATATCATAAGAAGAATTCAGGTATGTATCCCTTTCAGGCTCCTGAAAGACAAATACCTTCCCCTGGTCCTTGAAAACAGGATCAATCCTGAAATCGGGATCGACGGGGGGGTCATCGATACACATTCCAAGAAAGATTTTTTGGAAATGGTCTCCATCCTTCGTCAGGAAGGCCTTTTGATCACGCTGCACGGACCTTTCTATGACCTTGTGCCAGGTGGCATGGACAAAAAGATATTGAAGGCAACTCGAGAGCGCCTGAAACAAGCATTCGACCTCATACCCGTATTTGAGCCATTATCTATCGTCTGCCACACAGGGTACGACAGAAAAAGATATCATGAAGTAGAAGACGAGTGGCTTGATGCAGCCCTTGAGACATGGGCACCCCTTGTCAAGGGCCTCCAAGGCACGGAAACGACCCTGATGATCGAAAATGTCTATGAGCGAACCCCGAGGATGCTCCAGAAACTCTTGCGAGGATTGAATTCAGAAAATGTCGGCTTCTGTTTTGATGCAGGGCACATGAACGTCTTTTCTGAAACGAACATGGAAGATTGGCTAAAGGCCATGGGGGGTTTCCTGAAGCAGCTTCACCTACACGACAATGACGGAATCAGCGATGATCATCTGGCCATCGGAGCGGGCAAGATCGATTTCGAGTATCTCTTCAAGTTCCTCGAAGATAATCGCTTGAGGCCCATCATAACCCTTGAATCTCACAAGGAGAAGTGGATCTGGCAGAGCCTTGAGGTCCTGTCCAGGTCTGAGCGCTTTTGCCGGATCGTCCAATCGTAAGTGACCATGAGGGCCATTTTATCTCTCACAGAGCCCACAGAGCCTCAGAGTTTCTTAAGCTGAATTGCTGAGGGGGCAATTCAGCTTAAACTGCGATCCTGCTGACGCAGGAAATTCTGTCTGAGCATAAATGCCCCGTCAGGGGCCGAGTGTTTGGCCTGATTTTCCCCCTCAAAAATCAGGCCAAAGAAATTATCTCAGTGATCTCTGTGTGCTCAAGCGACCGGAGGGAGCGGGCGAGAGAACCCTTGATCGGATACAACATGAGAGTCGCAACCGACATTGGCGGAACCTTCACGGATGTGGTCACTCTGGACCGAGACGGCATCCGGGGCTGGAAAGTCCTTTCTACGCCGGCCTGCCCTGATTGTGCCGTGACCCAGACGATAAAGAACCTGCCGGGCATCTTCTCTTTCTCCCACGGCACCACAGTCGCCACCAATGCGCTGCTTGAAAGAAAAGGAGCAAGGGTGGCCTTTCTCACCACCAAAGGCTTCGGGGACCTCCTCTATATTGCCAGACAACGAAGGCCCAGGCTTTATGATTTCGACTGTGCGCCGTCAAAACCCGTAGTTACCCGCAATCTGTGCTTTGAGATTGCTGAGCGCCTTGCCCCTGATGGCACGGTTATCTCGCCTCTGTTGCAAACCGATGCAGCCACTGTGGCAGATCACATCATAGAAGTGGGGGCAGAGGCAGTGGCGATTTGCCTCTTGTATTCTTACAAGAACCCGGCTCATGAGATTCTCCTTGAAAAGGAATTTACAAAGAGAGGAATTCCCGTATCCAGGTCATCTGAAATCATCCCTGAGTTCAGGGAATTTGAAAGGGCCTCCACCACTGCCATAGACGCCTTTGTCCAGCCGATCGTGCATACCTACGTGGAGAAAATACGCAAGGCGATCCAGGATGCCGGAGGGCCTCCCGACTACTACATTATGAAATCAGGGGGTGGTGTGGCAGCATCGCGGGAATTATACCCGGTGGAGATGTTGCTGTCCGGTCCGGCCGGGGGGGTTTCGGGCGGCCTCTTGCTCGGAAAGCGCATGAAAAGAAAAGATTTGATCACCTTTGACATGGGTGGGACGAGCGCGGACTTTTCGGCCATTGTAGACTACACCCCTTTATGGACAGAGGAAGGGAAAATCGACGCACTCCCCATCCGGCTCCCCATACTTGACATCACCACCATAGGAGCAGGCGGGGGGTCGATTGCCTGGGTGGACAAGGGCGGAGCCCTTCGCGTGGGCCCACAGAGCGTGGGTTCCGAGCCGGGACCTGCCTGCTACAACCGGGGAGGTGAACTGCCAACTGTGACCGATGCAAACCTTCTGTCCGGGATTCTCGACCCCATGTCCTTTTTGGGGACCGGTATTACCCTAAACCCCGACAGGGCCAGACAGGCATTTCAATCAGATGCAAAATCGGCCAACCTGAGTGTGGAGGAGACCATTCTCGGCGTGCGCTCCGTGGTCAACGCCAACATGCTGAGGGGAATTCGAAGGACCACGGTGGAAAAAGGGGTCGATGCCAGGTACTTTACCCTGCTTGCCTTTGGCGGCGCTGGTCCGATTCATGCGGCAGAGCTTGCAAGAGAACTCGGGATAAGGGAGGTACTGGTCCCGCCCATGGCCGGCATGTTTTCCGCGTTGGGGATTCTCCTTTCGGACGTAAAGCTCGACTTTGGCGAAACCCTCATTGCCAGATGGAGCACCAAGACCCAACAGGAAGTGGAAAGGATATTGAAGCGCTTCAAAGAAAAGGCCCTGAGGTCTCTCGCCCGCCAGGCCCTAAATCACAATGATACTGATTTCAGGACCGTTCTGGATATGCGGTACGAGGGCCAGAGCTTTCACCTCCCCGTAGCCTATAGCAAGGAAGCCGACATGGCGGAAAGCTTCCACCAAACCTTCAGAAAACGATATGGATACGCCCTAAAACAAGGGCCTCATGTGGAAGTTGTTACGGTGAGGCTTTCAGCCGTGACCTCAAGAGATGAGATCGCATTGCCTGAGGTCAAGTCATCTCAAACGCGCAGACCGGCCGGGAAAAGAAAAATCCTGCTTTCATCGGGATGGGAGACTGCACCCGTGTATTATAGAGGCCACCTTTGGGCAGGTTTTCACAACCACGGACCCCTGGTGATCGAAGATGAGGGATGCACCGTGTTTGTACCACCCGGCTGTGAGATCTCTACGGAAGAGAACAGTTGTCTCAGGATTTGGATTGATGATTGACGATTGAATAAAACAATCAACAATCGATAATCAACAATCGAATAACGAATAACGAATAACGACGTAAGACAATGTCCATCCTTGACCCAGTAACCCTTGAGGTCTTCAAACACCTCATCCTTGCCATCCCCGAGGAGATGGGGGCAAACCTCAAGCGGACCGCCTTTTCTCCCAATATCAAAGAACGCCTGGATGAAAGCTGTGCCCTGTTTGACGCCAAAGGCCGGCTCATTGCCCAGGCCGAACACATTCCTGTGCATCTCGGTGCCATGCCCTCGGCTGTTGAGGCGGTCGCGGCCGATTTCCCGAAGCTATCCCCTGATGATCAGGTGATTGTAAACGACCCATACCGGGGTGGTTCTCATCTTCCGGACATCACCCTGATCGCGCCTTTTTTCTGGCAGGGAAAGCTTAAGGGCTATGCCGTAAACCGTGCCCATCACGCGGATGTGGGCGGCAAAACCCCGGGGTCCATGCCAGGGTCAAGCAGCACACTTTACGAAGAGGGAATCGTCATCCCCCCTACCCTATTTGTAAGAAAGGGCGTCATTGAAAAAGGCGTAATGCAGGTGTTTGAAAAAGAAACCAGAAATCCGGCCGAGCGGATCGGGGATTTGAATGCCCAGGTAGGGGCCAACCGTCTCGGGGCATCCAGATGCATTGATTTCATCCGCCGTTACGGAGAGGCGGCCTTTGACAGCTTTGTAGAGGCCATTATCGATTATACGAGATCAAGGGTCACCGCCCATCTCTCGGCGCTTCCTGACGGGGTGTCTGAGACATTTGACTATTTGGATGGCGAACAAGGGGAGATTCTCATCAAAGTTAGAGTGAAGCTTGAAGGAGATCAATTTAAGGTCGATTTTGCAGGAACCGCACCCCAATGTGAGGGAAATGCAAACGCGCCCATCAGCGTGACCAGATCGGCTGTCTATTATGTCCTAAGATGCCTTCTGCCTGCCGATGTCCCGCCCAACCACGGATGTTACGAAACCGTGCACGTAGTGGCGCCCGAGGGCTCGCTCCTTAATCCACGGCCGCCAGCGGCTGTTAGTTCCGGAAACGTAGAAACCTCCCAGAGAATTGTTGACGTACTCCTGCTTGCCCTAAAGGATCTTCTCCCTGAACGGATTCCGGCCCAAGGCCAGGGTACCATGAACAACCTTGCCTTGGGATGGAAGGAAAAGACCTATTACGAGACGATAGCGGGCGGTATGGGCGCGGGTCCACGGTGTAATGGAGCAAGCGCGGTCCACGTGCACATGACCAACACGGCCACCACGCCGACAGAGGTCCTGGAAAGCGCCTATCCCGTCCGGGTCCTCAAGACCGAACTGAGGGAGGGATCAGGAGGCACCGGCCTCCATACAGGAGGGATGGGGGTAACCCGTGAACTCCTTCTCCTTGAAAATGCTGTCGTATCCATTCAATCGGAAAGGAGGCGTTTTCCGCCCAGAGGGATAGCCGGAGGCGGTGATGCAACGTGTGGATACAATCTTCTAAGGCGCATTGATGGGACCGAGGTGAGGCTTCCTGGTAGGTGTACCTTCACGGCATTAAAAGGAGAAACAGTGATCATTAACACCCCGGGGGGAGGTGGTTGGGGGAAGTGATCACGGTCTCCTTTTGTCTCTCACCCCGGTACGATGGTCCCCACCTACGGGGCAGGCAGAGCCCACAGAGCGCACTGAGCTTTTGAGCAGATTTCCTGAGACGGGAAATCTGCTCAACCTGCCATCCCGCTATCGCAGGATATGTTTACTGACCCCAATGCTTACTATGTTGGCGTGCCCCAGATGACAAATGCCACGGCAGTGGCTGAGAATTTTGTCTGATTTTTCGTCCCTGCCTCGTTAAATGCATGCCCTGTTGAATGCGAGGCATATTCAACTGGGGCGGAGCCTATTTAACCGGGGTCAAAAAATCAGACAAATCATTCATCTCTGAGACCTCTGTGGACTCAAGCGACCGGAGGGAGCGGGCGAGAAAACCCTGACCATGTGATCGGTTACGTTGGAGCCATCGCCCTAGGAATCCTCCAACTCCAGATTCCAGTACAGATAGTCTCGCCAGGAGTCGGGCACACTCCTGATACGAATGGTGATCATAAGGAAGGGCACCCAGTCGGGCTTTACGGGTTTCTTTAGAAGCTTCAAACCTGCTTCCTTCAGAGGCCCGCCTCCCTTTATCCGGTTACACCTGTAACAGCACGTAACTATATTGGCCCACTCGGTCTTTCCGCCGTATCTCTTGGGGACCACATGATCGAAGGTTAGATCTTGAGACTCAAACCTGCGGCCGCAGTACTGGCATTCGAAATTGTCTCGCGCATAGATGTTTGCTCGAGAAAATTTGATATGTTTTTTCCTGTACCTTATGTACCTAAAAAGGCGAAGGACTGCCGGGAGTTTAATGGCAAAGGTGACCGAGTGGATCTCCCTGTCATACTCCTCCAGCACCTCCACCTTTCCCAAGGTGAGAAGCCTTATGGCCCTTTTCCAGTCAATCACCTTTAAGGGCTCAAATGTGGCATTCAGCAGCAGTACCTGCTCCATGACGACCTTCCTGACCGCCTATCTGTTATATCTCACTTTTGTAAATGATCCTTGGTCCTTCCAAGCCCAAAATCCAAGATCCTCGGAACGGCTTGTCAACAAAACTTAACCCCTTTTCATATTGGCTTTCAGACGATTTGTCAAATAAAATCGCTTCGCGATTTTATATAACGCGGCTCCGCCGCTCAAAAAATGACACGGGCATAGTAGGTTACAGATTTCTTATTGACTCCCTTTGAGCACTTGTGTATGGTAAACGGTAAACTTAGGGGCTTCGCCCCAAATTGGAGTATTGGAGTGATGGAGTACTGGAGTGATGGGTTTAAAGGAATAAGAAAATAATTTTTGGCGCAGGGTTGCACCTGACGGCTTGAAAACATTACACTTCGTGTCCAATATTCCATCATTCCCCGCCTGCCAACGCCTGGCACAGGATACGGTTTCAATGCCAGCGTGCGTGGCAACCTGCCCGCCATTGCCAGAGACCTGCCCGCCATTGCCAAATATGCTAGCATTTGACCTGCCCGGTGTACCTGGCGTTGGCAGGCGGGTGCCGGCACATAAGCTCA
>JAQYWL010000457.1 GCA_030145035.1 Desulfobacteria bacterium
GCTCTTTCAAATCGCAACTCGAAAACTGCAACGTGCAATTCCTTGATCCTGTTGGCTATCTGGATATGCTTGTGCTTGAGCAGCACGCGCAGTTGATCTTGACCGATTCCGGCGGGATGCAGAAGGAGGCATACTTCTTTGGCGTGCCTTGTGTGACCTTGCGACCCGAAACAGAATGGGTGGAGACGGTGCAAGCAGGGTGGAATGTGGTGGTGGGCACCCTGCATTCATTAATTGTTACTCAAGTTTCGCACCCCCTATGAGGGTTTAACACGGCCAAATTACTACACCTAGTGGTAATAATAGTAGTAAAGGGCTGCCTTTTGTGGTATGTGTAAGTCGTCGAAAACAAAACACAAAGCCACGAAAGGAGCCCGAGACAATGGTTACCACAAAATGCAAGAACTTCAAAGGTGAAATTGAAAATTATGTGGTAAATGGGCAAAACAATTTCGATTCCAAAGTCAGCAAAGTTTTTTCTTCTCTCAACTTAAAGACCTGTTTGTGTCGAGCCAATATTATAAAGAGGGACGGCTATCATGCCTCTCACCTGCTGTTTATCTTGATTGTCTTGCCCATGTTGAAGATAAAGACCATATGCGGTTTTTGCGAAAAGCACTGGGAACATTGGTCTAAAAGCAAGAAAGACACGTTCTATCGGTTCAAGCAAAATGCTGCGTATCGATGGCGGACTTTTATGTACAAGGTCAATGTCCGTATTTTTGAAGGGCTTCAATTGGATAACACCCCCCAAGAAGAGCAATATTTTGTAATCGATGACACGATATTACAAAAGCTGGGCAGAAAAATAGAAAACGTTTCTTTTATCTTTGACCATAACCTTAGGCGATCTGTATTGGGTTTTTGCATCGTTACGCTTGGTCTCTTCACTGCAAATGGATTCTATCCGATTGATTTTGCATACCGATTTGGCAAGAAACGGCATCCTAAAAGCCCAGAAGAAAACATAGGAGATCCTCGAAGCATAACCGGCCAAAGGAGTTTTGAAGCAAAACACTACACAAAGCTTGAACTGGCCCTAATGATGATACAAAGGGCCGTCAACTGTGGTTTCGTACCTGGATACGTCCTGTTCGATAGTTGGTATGCTTGGCCCGTATTCATCAACGGGATTCGAAAAATAAACAAGACCATTCATGTGATCTGCCGTCTCAAAGACGGCAACGTTCAATACGAATATAAGGGGTGCAAGTATACACTTTCAGAGCTCTATGGAAAAGTTAAGAACGGCCTCACCAAGGATCTTCGAACGGGCCTATTGTTGACGCGAGTCAGAGTAAAGCTTCCCAATTCCAGCGATGAAGCGGTAATCGTATTTTCCAAGGGGTATTGTGAGCCTGAGATAGATGTCACCAAGGGTAAAAAGAAGAAAAAGGAGTCCAAATGGGCCGCCTTCCTTTCTACAAATCCCAGCCTACATTCATCAACGATCATAAAGAAATACATCAAGCGTTGGCCCATAGAAGTATGCTTCAAGGAATGCAAACAATTGCTTAATCTCGGCAAAGACCAAAGCAACGACTTCAATGCCCAAGTCTTCTCAACCACAGTGAGCTTTTTGAGGTACAATCTCTTGAGCTTCCTAAACGAAACGGAGAAACACGCCACTTTGGGCACGCTGTTTGAGCATCTCGTTGATGATTCTGCTGTCATCTCTTATGCACACAGGCTTTGGGACTTCTTTCAAGGACTTTTCCGCGTCTGCTTTTCCAAGATCTTTGAGCTGTTCAAAATTGACGACGATTTTCAGTCCTATGTCGATGCACTTACTGAGGTTCTAACTGCATCTGCGCCGATTCAGGGGTGCGAAACTTGAGTTGTTAATAAAGCTTTGAGTATGCGACCACCTCGGGCAGAAAGAGGAATATTTGGTGACGGACATGCTGGGGAGCGGATTCTGCATACGCTCAAGAACACTCTGCCATAACAAAGCCACTTTTCCGATTTGGGGCTTTCCCGGGCTGCGGAGCAACGGAGGCTTGAAGAATCTTGGGAAAAGAGTTTTATGAGGCTGTGAATAAAAGCAACATAGAGCCATACGTCTCGGTAATCATTCCCGCTTACAACGAAGAGGGTGTGATAGAGTCCAACCTAAGCCGGGTGGCCGAGTTTCTCTCTCGGTATCTAGGCCCTAATAAGGCCTTTGAGATCATTGTAGTCGATGACGGCAGCTCCGATGCCACTGGTGAGATTATTAACCGCTTGGCCATAGAAAGGGAATATCTGATTGCCTTGCACCACCCCCGCAACGTGGGCCGGGGCCGGGCTATGAGAAGCGGCTTCCACAAGGCCAATGGCCAATTCATTTTCACACTGGACGCCGACCTCTCCTATGCTCCCGACCACATTGCCAAGCTTTTGCCCCCTTTGGAGAAGGGGCAGGCCGACGTGGTCCTTGCCTCGGCGTACCACGCTCAGGGCAGGGTTTCAAACGTGCCCTTCTGCCGGGCACTCACCTCACGCCTTGGCAACTGGTTACTTTCCCTGTCTTTGGGGGGGGAGTTGAAGACCGTCACCTGCTTGGTACGAGGGTACACTAAGGAGGTGATCGAGTCCCTGGAACTATTTAGCGATGATAAGGAGATACACCTGGAGATCATCCAAAAGGCCAGAATGTTTGGCTACAAGATTATTGAGGTTCCGGCAGAGCTCAAGTGGAGATCAAATAAGCGCACTAAAGGGAAGAAAGGTTTGTCTCTCGGCGATTTTCGGGAAATGGCTTCGAGGCATCTCTTTTTCAATTTCCTTTTCAGACCTAGTATGCTTATTTGGTTGCCCATTCTTATACTCGGGATCGTATTTGTAACCCTTAGCGTCATGATAGTCATTGGTTACCAGCACATATTGGCCCAGCAGCCAATGGACACGGGCTGGCTTAGGTTCTACTTCGCCCTCAGAGAACACATAATATTTGCTAAGATTTCTTACTTCGTGTGGGGACTGTGCCTTCTCCTCCTATTTCAGTTCACCTCATTGGTTTTCATTGCCAAACAGAGCAATCACCATTATCAAGAGACGTTCTCTTTTCTGTCCCGCCTAAACAAGAAGATCAAAGATATTAAGGATAAGAAATAGTGTGCGGTATCTGCGGCCTGGTTGGATTCAAAGATCCTCGCCCTTACGTTGAGCATATGCTAACGCGGTTGAACCATCGGGGACCGGACAACATGGGCCTTTGGACCGGTGGGGGGGTCGGTCTGGGCCACACTCGGCTGTCCATCGTCGACCTCTCACCCGCGGGCAATCAGCCCATGACCAACGAAGAGGAGACCGTCTGGTTGGTGGCTAACGGAGAGATCTACAACAGCCAAGAGCTACGCTCCGCCCTTATTGAGAAAGGACACCACTTCCGCTCTCGTAGTGACAACGAGGTACTGTTGCACTTGTACGAGGATGAAGGCGAAGCATTTCTTCCTCGAATAAATGGGATGATCGCCCTGGCGATCTGGGACGCGCGTCGCGAAAGGCTTCTTTTGGCCCGCGACCGGTTGGGCATTAAACCGATTTATTTTCATACCCAAAATGGGGGACTAATCTTTGCCTCAGAAATAAAAGCGCTTTTGGCCTGTCCCCATGTAGAGAGTAGTCTGGACCCCGTAGGATTCAAGCAATACCTCACCTATGAGAACACCTTTGGTTCAACCACCCTGCATCAGGGTGTGCCAATGATTGAACCTGGGCAGTATATAGTTTGGGAAGACGGGCGGACCCACGAGGGTTACTTCTGGCGGCCGGAATTCGGCGACGGCGCGGATATAAAATTCGATGAAGCTTGTCAGACCTATCTTGATGTGGCGGAGAGATCGGTCAGGCGCCATCTGATGAGTGATGTGGGCGTAGCCTCCTACTTGAGCAGCGGTTTTGACTCTACCACAGTTTCCATTGTGGCAAGTCGCTACGTAACTGGTAAGCTAGCCACCTATACCGGCAGCTTCCGCTCGGATGAATGGTACGACGAGACCAGAGGTGCTGCTGCTGTGGCTGAACGGATAGGGTCCTGCCACAACGTGGTAGAAATGCAGGCCAGTGACCTAAAAGAGGTGATGGACGACCTCATCTTCGCTTTGGATGAACCGCGCATGGGCATTGGCTCCTTTTCTCAGTACGTGGTGGCCAGGGCCGTGGCACAAAGGTTCAAGGTTATCCTCACCGGACACGGCGGGGACGAACTCTTCACGGGCTACCCGGTTTTTAAGCTCATTCATTTTCTACGACAGTTTAAGGTCAACCCAATAAGTGGCTTTGGCATCTTCGGCAAGGTACGCCCAGCCGAATGGCCTCACCTGGTCTACTTTCTATCCCAGGGTTTGCGGAACGAGGAGAACAGATTCTTCCTGCCCGTA
>JAQYWL010000420.1 GCA_030145035.1 Desulfobacteria bacterium
CGACCTTGTCGTGCAGCTCGCTTAACAACCTTGAAACTACCAAAGCCTATAAGCGAAACAGAATCTCCTGTCTCCAAAGCCGAAGAAATTCCCTCAAGAACCGCATTAACAGCCTTCCCGGCGTCGGCGCTGGTGATATCTGCCTGCGTTGCAACAAGTTTTACCAGGTCTTCCTTTTTCATTTTTTCCTCCATAGCAACATTAACATTCGTAGCTCCTGTTGAATTGGAGACTGGCTAATACACTGTCATGGAGATCAATTCAAGGCTTTTTTGTCCACTAACCCACAGAGTTATTCATGGTATCCCAGAAAGGGTTCAGGCCTCCTTCTTAATCCACCCCGGAATCCTCTACGAATAACGCCCCTGGGTCCTGGTACGTGATGCAGTCAGTTGCGGTGTGGTCGGAGTAAGAGCTGAGCTGGCCACATTATATATAACGGTTCTAACTCCTTGACAAAATGATCTTATTGAACTAATCCACTGTCATCACGACACAGATAAACCCCAGTCAACACAAACCCATTCCCTGATAGGAGCACCATAAAATGGCCCTGACCAAAGCGAACATAGTAGCCTTAGTCCATCACGAACTCAAGCTCCCCAAAACCAAGTCTGTCGAAGCAGTTGAATCTCTTTTAGAAATCATCAAGAGAACACTCGCATCCGGCGAGGATGTCCTGATCACTGGATTTGGGAAATTCTGCGTTCATGACAAGAAGGAACGCAGGGGCAGGAACCCTCAGACCGGAAAAGATGTGATGTTGAGATCGAGGAGGGTGGTGACTTTCAAATGCTCGGGGGTTTTGAGGGATAAGATGAATGGGGAGGGGACAGGTCTCAGGTAAGGTTGCTATCTGCTCAGACAAGGTCTCCTTCTGCGTTTCTTCGTCTCAAGAATAATCATATAGGCCGTCCTGATGATTGACAAGACAAAGATAATTGACACTGTTTGCGAAAGGATAGGAAAGCTCCCTCTGGGCCACTACCTGGACCTGAAGACTTACAAGCGTAACAGGTCGATCATCATCGCCAAGATAGATGAAGAGGACCTCTTGGTCATTGAGAACGGATATTTCAAGGAGAGGTTTCGCATAAAGCCAGAAAAGCTGAAAAAATTGCTCAAGACCCTTGTAAGCAAGGAGTTCCCCAGGAGTCACAAGATCAGACTCTATAAAGAAACACGGCCGGCCTTGATATTCGACATGGATGGCGTGCTTACAACGGTTATACCCGCAGAACAATAGGGGGCAACACGATGGAACTTACGATCGTCGATCAGGGGTCAAATCTTTCATCTTGACAATTCATTCAGAAGAGTGAGGCTACCTTTGTAAGTTTTATACCAGAAAAAAATGGGGTCAGGCAATCATAATAAGCTATATTCAAAGGGATAAGGATTTTGAAAAAATGGTAAAGTTCATTGAAAGGGATCTTAGTATGGAGCTTTTTCGACCTCTGTAGAGGATCAACGAGATTTTATCACCCGGTTTATGAAACCAAAGCTGGAGGAAATTCACGCCGAACTGCCCGGGCTGGAAGTTTACGCCATGATGGGAAACGACGACTGGCTCATCAACTTGAAATTCTGGGTATATGTCGTTTAATGGGACATTTTTGATTCATTTCACATATCTTACAATCCCGAGGATGGGTGCCACAACCCGCCTGAAGGGCGTAGGTGGCGAGGTTTTTGGCTTCAACGCTCTGGTACCTATGTGCTATCTTAGTGGCGACAGGGGCTATCCGCCCTGGCAGCCCTACACGGCCAGACCAAGAAACATTGGTTAAACCTTCATTTTTAGCGATAACTACACACCTTTCCATCAAGTCACTGGTGGCTCCTGGGTGTTCCTCCAGAATAAAATTGGGACGGAAGGCTATCGCTAGCAAACACACAGGCAGGGAAAGATCTATCGATGCAATGAAGCTAGAAAGTGGCCTAATGTCTCCTTCATTCATGTGGGGAATAACCAAAAACCAAGTACAAAGAGCTAAGTTTCGATCTGGGGAATGGCATGAACAAAATGCGTGTAAAGTGCATCAAGTGCAAAAAGGAATGGCAAAAAGATTCCTCGCTTTCTTGGGGACGTGAGGATATTACATCATCGCTGTGCGATTCCTGCTTTAGAAAAACAATAACTCCTGTCATTCACAGGAAACAATTGTATAGAGGTCATTTAGACTGTTTTGACAAACCGGGCAACTACTGCGATGAATTTCAGTGCAATTACAGAAAATGGTGTTCCCGCGCAAAAGAAGCAGCATAAAAGTAAAGATGGTTGCAAGTTATAAAATCGCTTCGCGATTTTATATAATAGATTAAACTTTGTTGAAGAATTCTTGTAACTGCTTGATAACAGCAACTTTTGTATCTAAAGATGTATCATCTTCAAATAAGAACTCCAGTAGAAATATCATCTTATAATCCACCGATGAGGTCTTATATTCCTGGAGAGAGGTAACCTTGACGTCCTTCACTTTGCCATAATCATCTGCCTTAAATAGATCGGCTTTTCTCAGGATGAGATTGATTGCCTCCTGGGCATCGTTAGGACTATCCAACACAATTTCAATTCCATCCAATTTTTTCAAAGCCTTAATCATCTTTTCGCTTTCGACCTTTATTTTCATTTCACTCTTCCATGAGAACCAATTTCGTCTCGTTCTATCTCGTACAGATAGCCGTCTTTCTTTGTGCCTGTATCGTATTATCATCATACAATATTTTAGACATTTCAAGCATTTTGATTATGAGGGTATTGTCTTTGACAGGTTCTTTAGCAGATAAGTTCTTTACATTATAGGGAATTTCGGGTTTCCCGAAAAACCTTTTTTGTGGACACGTTTGGCCGAAAACCTTGACAAAAGTTATGATTTCAATTAGAGATCTACAATGAAATCGATTGGTTGATTGAGTATAGATCGTGTGGTCGTGATGAATGCAAAACAACTCAAGACAGCTATGACCAGGTTCATTTGGGGATCCGAGGTAGCCTCCTTGCCTTGGTGCAAGGCCTGGCTTATCAGTGCACTTCGAGTGTCCTACGTGGTTGTATACGATCTAGCTAAAGGTCAGCTCACCCTCCAGGCGATGAGCCTGGTCTATACCACACTGCTTGCCCTGGTGCCGCTGCTTGCCTTCAGCTTCTCCGTTTTGAAGGGGTTCGGGGTACACAACCAGGTTGAACCGTTGCTGCTGAACTTCCTGGAGCCGCTGGGAGAGAAAGGGATCGAGATCAGCGGTCGCATCATTGGTTTTGTGGATAACGTCAAGACAGGAATCCTTGGCTCTGTTGGCCTTGCGCTTCTCATCTACACGGTCATCTCTTTGATCCGGAAGATCGAGCGAGCATTCAACTACATGTGGCACGTCAAGCGGAGCCGGCCGTTTGCACAGTGCTTCAGCGACTACTTGAGCGTGATTTTGATTGGCCCCGTGCTCGTGTTTTCCGCCCTCGGCATCATGGCATCCGTAATGAGCACGGCGGTGGCGCAGAAGCTGGTGGCAATGGAACCGTTTGGCAGCCTTTTAAAGGTGGCGAGCCAACTGCTGCCATACCTCCTGATCATCGTCGCATTCACGTTCTTCTACATCTTTATACCCAACACCAGGGTGCGCCTTCGCTCCGCGTTAACCGGTGCGGTGATAGGAGGTGTTCTGTGGGGAGCCACCGGTTGGGCGTTCGCTTCCTTTGTCGTGACCTCCTCCAAGTACACGGCTATTTACTCCGGCTTCGCGATTCTCATAATGTTCATGCTCTGGCTCTACCTTAGCTGGCTGATCTTGCTCGTCGGGGCGAGCTTAGCCTTTTATCACCAGCATCCCGAGTCCCTGACTACGGATCGGCACGAACTACAGTTGAGTAACCGTCTGAAAGAGAAGCTGTCCCTGCTGGTAATGTTCCTGATCGGGCAGAACTACTATCACCGCCGTCCCGCATGGACTATGGAAGGCCTCGCACAGCGCCTCCGCATACCCATGGAAACTCTGGAACCCATCTTGGAGGCCCTGGAACAGTATGGCTTGTTAACACAGACCGGCGATGAGCCTCCATCCTACTTGCCTGCCCGACCCCTGGAGACTACCGAGCTTAAAGACGTACTCGATGCGGTTCGCGCAGCCCATGAAGTGTCCCATCTTAATGTGCAAAGACTCCCGGCCGAGCCTGTCGTTGAGCAGTTGGTCGACCACCTCGACCAGGCCTTAGCCGAGGCGCTCCAGGGTCGTACCTTAAAGGAGCTGGCATTATCGGAGCCGCCACCCGTGACATCGGTCTCCCAATCGCCGCAGCAGCAGGCGGCCCCCTCTAATAATCCCGCTTCCACTTGATGCCAATTCCCGGATCCAGGTTCCCGCCTACCTCCGTTTCCACAGTGATGCGAGGGGTGACCTCCACTTCCACCCTGCCCCTGGCACTCCCGGGACCCAACCCCCGCTCCACCTCAAGGTACACTCCCTCGCCCAGGTATTTGCCGGCTCCGACGGAAACCTCGCCACTCTCCTCGCCTGATTGCTTTATTTCCAGTTGATCCACTCCCAATAAATTGCGCGTGCGGCCCATAAGGTCCCGACTGCCCCCGTTTCCTGCCAGTGTCCTCGCCGCATAGGCAAGCCGCACCGCCTGCATCGGGGTGATGTCGGCCACGCTTCGTCCGAAGAGCAAGAGGCATAGAACCTCGTCTGAGGGGAGCGCCGGATCCGATGTGAGACTGACTTCAGGTGCTGAAACAGGCCCTGATAGCCGCAAGAGTGCGGTCACCTTACCGGCCTCAGCCTCGCCTGTTACATCCAATACTGGAGCCGGTGGGATGGTGCCGTCAAAAGAAAGGGAACCTTCCGTCAGCGAAAAGCGCTTACCCAGGAAATTGAAATGCCCACGGACAATAGAAAGATGCCCTGTGATCAGCGGCTCGTGTGCGCTTCCCGTAATCCGAATGGCTCCCCCCCACTCAGAGTCAAGTCCGCGACCCCGAACAAATACACGACCAGGACTTTCCAGTGCAACATCAAAAAGCAGCCTCGTGGCCAAGGCGGACTGCGGGGAGGGCTCTTGCCGACTCTTTTGCCTGTCTCGGTCGATCTCGATGATCTCAAGCTCTGTCATCTCCGGAGGCAAACGGTCGGGGATACGAATCTCTGCTGGCCCAACATCAAGCTTGCCTGCGACCAATGCCTCCCTTAACGAGCCTGAAAGCGTCAACCGCCCCCTTGCAGTTGCAGTCGCCTCATCGAGCCGGAGCAATGTAGCGTTCTCAAGGATTAGGTCTAATTGGAAGGGAAAATCCTTGTCCGGGGAAAAATCAAGACTGCCGTGCAGCGAAAGGACTCCCTCCTCGCCGTCGGTTCCTTGCACCCGCTCGATGGCCAACCTTGAACCTTTTATCGCGAGTTTGACATCAATATTTTTCAAGGTAGTCCCGGTAAGGAAGTTTGCATAGGAGCCTTCTCGAAGATGAGCTCGCCCTGTCACATCAGGTGCTGCAACCGTACCCTTGAGTGCACACGTCACTTCAAGGCATCCATCCAGACTTTGATCCTCCAGAGAAAAGAGTGGACTCAGCCAGGCAAGGTTGGCCTCACCAACAAGGTGGCCTTTGACCGCCCCCTTTGGTGGCAGCGAAAAGCCAAAGGGTGCCAGAGAAAGAGCCACAGGAAGATCCAGCCTGGCCTCCATCGGCTTTTCAGCCAGTCCCTCAAGGGTGAGTTTTGCGTGGAGTCTGCCTTCCCCTGAGACATCAAGCATTCCCTGTGTTTCTATCTCATAAACTTAGAGTAACCGTTCACGGGTTCAGAGGTTCAGGGTTAACAGAAAATCTGAACGGTGAACCCTGAACCTGTGAACGCCTACGGAAATTCCTATACTTAGCTCCACTTCGTTCCGCAACTGGTCGAGTGCCCGCCCTGGCGAGACATGCCTGAATCAAGCTGTAATCCCTGCAAACCCGGTCTGGACCAGTGGTCAAGTGGTTGATTAGTCGAGTGCCCGCCCTGGCGAGACGATATTGTAAGACAAAGAGAATGTTTCTGCAACAGCCTCGACCTCATTAACAACCCTAATCCAAAATTCCTTGACATCAGAGCTTATGAAGATTATCCAGATATCCATGGTAGACTCTCTGACCCACACCTGACACGATCTTATGCCGTGCCTTTTCCTCAACGCTCACCACAAGGCTCTTTACCCATCCAGCTTGAGGTGGTTTGGAACCTATTATGTTACCCGATGGGCTTTTTTGTCTTAAGGGCAATTGGAGGATTCTCTGATGGCTAAGAAACCGACTTACGAAGAATTGGAACAAAGGGTCAAGGAGTTAGCAAAGGAAGCCGTTGAGCGCAGGCACGCGGAGGAAGAAATAAGAACTTATCGATCCATGGTTGAATCCGCCCATGATGCTATCTTTTTCAAAGACTTGAAAAGCCGCTATGTTATCACCAACGCCAAAACCTTAGATGCCTTTGGGTTATCCAAAGAGAAAGTTATTGGAAGGAATGACTATGAAATAATGCCAACTAAAGAAGAAGCCAAGAAAAATATTGAAGATGACCAGATTGTTTTCAAGATGGGTAAGCCAAAAGAAATTACTAAGCACATGACTGGCAGAGACGCAAAAGAATACTGGTTCCAAGCCATAAAGGTTCCGCAATTTGATCATAAAGGAAATATTGTTGGGCTTGTTGGCATTGCCCGTGACGTCACCGAGCAAAAGCGGGCCGAGGAGGCACTGCTGGAGAGCGAACAACGTTTCCGTTCTCTGGTGGAGACTACCAGTGACTGGGTGTGGGAAGTAGACCAGAACGCTATCTACACCTATGCCAGTCCGAAAGTCAAGGACCAATTGGGATACGGGCCCCAGGAAGTCATTGGCAAGACGCCATTCGATTTTATGCCTGAAGGAGAGGCAGAAAGAATTCGCAAGTTTTTCAACGAGAAGGCTATTAACAAAGAGCCGTTCTATGGGTTGGAAAATGTGAATCGCCATAAAGATGGACATTTAGTAGTCTTGGAGACAAATGGAATTCCCATCTTTGATGAAAAAGGTCAACTAAAAGGATATAGGGGCATCGACCGCGACATCAGCGATCGCAAGCGGGCCGAGGAAGAAAAAAGGAGACTTGAAGCCCAACTCCAACAAGCCAGGAAGCTGGAGGCGGTTGGTACGTTAGCCGGTGGCATTGCCCATGACTTCAATAACGTGCTCATGGGTATCCAGGGGCACTCGTCTTTGGCGCTGCTCTATGCTGACTCCGGCCGTCCCCATTCTGAGCATCTCAAGGGAATAGAGGATATGGTTCAAAGGGGCGCAGCTCTTACCAAACAACTTTTAGGTTTTGCCATGGGCGGCAAATACGAGGTGAGACCTACGGACCTAAACGAGCTAATCGAGGATAGTTCTGAGATGTTTGGCCGCACCAAAAAAGAGATAAAGATTCATAGAAAATACCAGAAAGACATCCGGCCGGTCGAAGCAGATCGGGGGCAGATTGATCAGGTGTTGTTAAACCTCTATGTCAATGCCTGGCATGCCATGCCGCGTGGGGGAGACCTCTATGTTGAAACAAGCAGCGTTGTGCTTGACGAAAACCATACCAGGCCTTTTGGTGTGAAGCCTGGCAATTATGTCAGGATATCTGTGACCGACACTGGAGTGGGCATGGATGAGGCTACCCAGCAAAGGATATTTGACCCGTTTTTTACCACCAAAGAGATGGGCCGTGGAACAGGCTTAGGTCTCGCCTCTGCTTATGGGATCATCAAGAACCATGGCGGCATCATGAATGTTTACAGTAAAAAGGGTGAAGGAACCACCTTTAACGTTTACCTGCCGGCTTCGGAAAAGGAGGTCACAATAAGAGAAAAGAAACTGGCTGACGAAATCTTAAGCGGCACAGAGACTGTTCTTATTGTAGATGATGAGGATATGATTCTTGATGTTGGCGAAGAGATGTTGAAAGAAATGGGCTACAAGGTATTGCTGGCCAGAAGTGGGAAAGAAGCAGTAGAACTTTACAGGAAATACAAACACGAGATTGATCTGGTCATCCTCGACATGATCATGCCCAACATGGGCGGTGGCGAGGCCTATGACACAATGAAAGAGAACAACCCCAAGATAAAGGTTCTTCTTTCAACCGGCTACAGCATAAGAGGCCAAGCCACCGAGATCCTGGAACGCGGCTGTAATGGCTTTATTCAGAAGCCGTTCAAAATAAAAGAGCTGTCTAGAAAAATAAGGGAAATTCTAGACAAGCAATAGCACGTACTTCCGAATTAAGAATATGACGAGCGATTCTACCGGATGTGGAAGTATTATCTCCTATCATGCGCCGGGTCGTTCCGTGCAAGGATAAACCAGTTGTGGCAGATAGTTCTTTCCCCCGAAGGCATACCGGGCGGTTACCGGCCACATCGCATATGCCGTATCGCACGATGCACTACGAATTAGACAAAAGATGGCTCTGCATTGAGCTCCCTGCCACAGGGTACAGGGAGGCATGGAATCTTCAGGGTCAGCTTGTGGCTGCAAGAAAAGACAAAATCATTGACACAAATGTTGTCCTGTTATTGGAACACCCCCCTGTTTTCACCCTTGGTCGCAGGGGCGGGTTGAACAACCTAACGGTGTCCGCGGATTTTCTGGAAAAAGCGGGCATTCCCGTAATCCAGGTGGAGCGCGGCGGCAGCATTACTTTTCACGGCCCTGGCCAGCTCGTTATGTATCCGATCATTGATCTCAATGTTGCCAGGCTGAGAGTGGTCGATTATGTTGAAAACCTCGAAGAAGTCATGATTCGGGCCGCTCTGGACTGGGGCATTAAGACTGAGAGGAATCCCATGAACAGGGGTGTATGGGTGGGCAATAATAAACTGGGGAGCGTCGGGATAGCTATTCGCCGGGGAATCTGCTTCCACGGCCTTGCATTTAACGTGAATCCCTCACTAAAGCCTTTTGGCTGGATAAGTCCATGCGGTCTTAAAGATATAAGGATGACATCCATGGAGCGGGAGCTTTCCCGTAAAGTATCCATGAATCAAGTACGCGAGACCGTAAGGCGGCACTTTGAGGCGGTTTTCGGGGCTGAGCTTGTTATGACAAGCCTATTAGAAGTGCAGGATCTTTTGAAAAGCTAACCGTTCAGTGATTTGTTTTATCTCTCACAGAGTTCACAGAGGTTTTGAGTTGAATTGCTGAGAGGGCAATTCAACTCAAACTGCCATCCCGCTATCGCGGGAAGTGTCGGCATGATGCAAACGTTCATATCGCGGCTTGATAATGATATGCATTGGGTTACAAATGCCACGGCAGTGGCTGAGAGTTTTGTCTGATTTTTCCTCTCAAAAAATCAGACAACTTTTTTCTCTGATTGCTCTGAGGGCTCGAGCGACTGAAAGGAGCGGGCGAGAGAACCAAATGATTCAACATCAGAAATCGAAAATGCACGTTCCCAAACCCCGGTGGCTGAAGCGGAGTCTTCCAACCGGACCCACATATGAAAAAGTTACGGCTCTGTTAAGGAAAAGCCGCCTTCACACAGTGTGCCAGGAAGCCAAATGTCCCAACCTCTGGGAGTGTTTTTCCCAACAGACCTCAACCTTCCTGATTATGGGGCTCTGTTGCACGCGCAACTGCCGTTTCTGCGCGGTGGCACACGGACCGTCAGGCCCGCCGGATCCCGGAGAACCGGATAGGGTGGCCGAAGCCGCACAAAGTATGCAATTGACCTATGTGGTCATCACCTCAGTTACCCGGGACGATCTCCCTGACGGCGGAGCCAGTTATTTTGCAAAAACAATTAAAGAGATCCGCAAGAAAGTGCCCGATGCGCTTGTGGAGGTTTTGATACCCGATTTTCAGGGGAACAGGGATGCGCTTCAGACGGTCGTGGAGGCTCATCCTGATGTTTTGAACCATAATCTTGAGACCGTGCCGCGTCTTTATCCTTCGGTTAGGCCAGAGGCCGTTTACCGGCGCTCACTTGAACTCCTGAAGCAGGCCAAAGAATACGACGCAACCATTCCCGCCAAGTCAGGCCTCATGCTCGGCCTGGGAGAATTTCCCGAAGAAGTCCACAAAACGTTGCGGGACCTTATTGACGCGGGCTGCGGCATCCTGACGCTGGGTCAATATCTTCAACCCACAAGGGAACACTTACAGGTTGAACGCTTTATTCATCCCGAAGAATTTGACGACTGGAAGGAGACAGCCCTTAAAATGGGCTTTTCCGAGGTTGCCAGCGGGCCGTTTGTGCGTAGTTCTTATCATGCAAAAGATCTCTATCAGGCTCTGGAGGTTTGAAGAAGTAAATAGGCGCTTAGTGCCGCAACATCGACAAAAGATTGTCTATGTGACGTAAGGTTTTGTACTTATTGATTAAGGCACTTTAAACTTTTACTTTGAATAGTATCTGCCCCAGAGGGGCCACCTCTTCCGGGCGGAGTCTCGGACGAGGCGTAGATCACTTATGGTGATTTGTCTCCATCGGAATTGTGAAGTAGAATGTTGAGCCCTTGCCAGCCTCAGATTCAACCCAGACCTTCCCACCATGGTTATTCACAATCCTGTCGACGATTGGGAGCCCTAAACCTGTTCCTTCCTCATCTTCTATTTTTTTTAACCGGTGGAACGTCTCAAATATTTTCCGGTGATATTTCGGATCAATCCCGATGCCATTGTCCCTTAAATAAAACTGATGAAAGCCTCCCCTGTCTTCGTATCCAATCTCGATCTTAGGGTTCTTGGTGCTGCCTGTAAACTTGATGGCATTTACAAGCAGGTTTTCGAAAACCTGATAGATCCTTTCTGCATCACAGTATATGGTGGGAAGGTTGTCCGCCACAACAAGCTCTATTCCGTTTTCCTTCAGTCTGTGTCGGAGGGCAGAGATTGCATTTCTTGCTATTTCAAAGGAAGGAACATCCCTAAAAGTAGAGACGACCCGGCCGGTGCTTGACAAGGTTAGGAGATCAGAGACCAGTATCTCCATCCGGCGAGCACTGCCCTTGATCTGCTCAAGGTATCTCCGGCCCTTCTCTCCAAATCCTTCTTGATAGTTCTCGAGCAAGCGAGAAGAAAACCCCCGGACGGAAATGATGGGGGTTTTCAGGTCATGGGAGACAACATGGACAAAGTACTTAAGCTCCTCGTTTGTCTTTTGGAGTTCTCCCTCTGCCCGCTTCTGTTCGGTGATATCCACGATGTTACCCAATACAGCAGGCCTTCCCCTATACTCTATGCGGGTGTTTCTCCTTTTGATCCATATGGTTTCGCCGTCTCTTGTGAGGCCCCTGGCCTCGTATTCCGATGGTGCGTCCTCTCCCTTCAGCCTCTTTTCCCTTATTTCACTGGTCAAGTCCCTGTCCTCAGGATGGACCAACTTCCAGGACTGGATACCTATCAACTCCTCTCTTGCATACCCGTAAATCTCAGCGAATCTGTCGTTGGCAAATACGATCTTCTCGTCTTGGTCGATATAGATGCCCGTCAGTGACTGTTCCACCAGTGTACTGTACTTTTCCTCCGATTCCCGTAGCGC
>JAQYWL010000438.1 GCA_030145035.1 Desulfobacteria bacterium
GAACCTCGAATCTCCTTCTTGAGTTGACGAAACCTCTCAATGCTGGTACGCTCCGTTCCCATAATAACCTCCTTTTAGCTTAGTGGTTTACCTATTCCTAACACTAGGCTATAGGAGGTTATTTCTTTTTTTACAAGAGCGATAATAAATTTTTATTTTGCTACCCTTGGGGGTGTAATCTCTTGCTATTTCAATATATAACGCCCTTTAGTTTTCCGGTTTCTCGCCCAAGGCTCGATAAGTTTGTAGTCGTTCTCTTGTACTATTCTTTCTCCTCGCTTTACCGACTGACTCACCCCTGCCAATGAGAGATTCAAGCGCCTTGCTATTTGAGCCATGCCAATACCAAGGTCTCTTACCGCCCAATAGCACAACAGGCTTTTTGCCTTAACGCGCACAAAAATCATAATTTCAAAACTGTAAATGTAAAGGGATGTCCCCGAAGCCCCTCTAAAGACTGTACAAGACGTTCCAAGAAACACGCCACTCCCTGAAAGGTTGCCTTCAGGAAATCGGTTCAGGATAAGGTGGCGCGTCGGCGACTTGCTGCGGGGGGCTTCAACTGGCATCACAGGCTGTCGGCCCTGTCGTGGCCGAGAAGGAAGTCAACAAGATTTATCCTTTGTATCCCCTGCACATCATCGCCAAAGACAGTATCCATGCTGAGCACGTACTTTGGATAGTTGTCATGAATGCGCAATAAAACGGAAAATTCCCTTTCTATGGTTTCCGGTGTCGCCAGCAGATACGCAACCTGTATATAAATTTTGCGATTCTTTTTTTCGGCGATAAAATCAATTTCCTGATTGCCGAGCTGGCCGATAAAGACCTTGTAGCCCCTTCTCTTCAATTCCAGGAAAACCAGATTTTCAAGAAGGCCGGAAATATCGCCTTCCCGAAAGCCCAAAATCGCATGGCGCATGCCGATGTCGCCAAGGTAATATTTTTCGTGCAGTTCAAGCAGCCGCTTCCCCTTGATATCGTACCGGGAAACCTTATGAACCGCGAAGGTTGACAGCAGGTACCCAATGTAGTTCTGGACGGTTTCCACGCCGACGCTCATTCTTTGAGACCTGACATAGTCGGCGACCCTCTTTGCGGAAAATATGTTGCCGATATTATCAAACAGGTACCGGCCGACATTTTCCAGCAGATGAATATTGCGGACATTATTTCTTTTGACCACGTCTTTTAAAAGGATGGTGTCGTACAGCGCGCTGATGTATTGATAGACGACCTCTTCGTCCAGGTCGAAATGATGAATGGCCGGGAACCCCCCGTATCTTAAAAATGTGGCAAATTCTCTGCTTGCATCTGGTTTTTCAATGCCCCTGAACAGCAGAAATTCCTCAAAGCCAAGGGAGTAAACCGGTATCTCCACATACCGCCCGGATATCAGGGTGGCGATTTCCGACGACAGCATGTGGGCATTGGAGCCGGTCACAAAAATGTCGATATCTGCATCAGAAAAAAAAGAGGTGATCGCTTTTTCCCATTTTTCAATTTCCTGGATCTCATCAACAAAAAGGTATTTCGGACCCTTTACGTCCGCAAAGCGCTTTTTGACGTAAGCATGCAGGTCCTGATAATTGGCGATAAAGTCAAACTCCAGGGACTCTTTATTGATATAGACGATTTGTTGCGCTTTTGCATTTCCCGCCCGCAGTCTTTCAATGACCAGTTTCAGGAGACAGCTTTTTCCAACGCGCCGCATTCCGGTTATTACCTTGATAACCGGCGTGTTGATCAATGGAGCAATCCGGTCTATATATAAGTTTCTTTCATACATGATATTTGTTAATATTTTTACAAAAGATTTCAGTATGCAGAAATGTTATCAAATAAATCAGCCAAAATCAAGCCATAAGATCGTTTCGCGATTTATTACGATACGGCTACGCCGCTCAGAAAAGGAAATTCCTATACGATCAAGCTGCAAAATACAAGCTCTCGCCGACGCTTTCGGTCGGACCACGTCAGCACACCAGACTGCATTTGGTCGCTCAACCTCAAACTGGCGATCCAGCAAATTTGGAGCGACAGGTGGGAAAGGGTCGGGGTCGGGCCAAGCTATCATGTTGAAATATCTGGATTAATGTTCCAGAAATAGCTGTTTTCGGCACCAATATCGGCATTTTTGGTATCAAAAATGTCAAGATAAGAAAACTGCGGCTCTCGAAGCTGATACGCCTCGGCACCCTCGATGACCTTTCGCCCCTTCGCCCGAATGCCAAGCTCACCCCTACCTCGACAACCATCAACCTCCATGGTCATAAGGAGGCTTCCGTCTTTTTCTTTCTTGAACACCGGAGGCTGAAGGAGGCTTTGCATATTTGGTTAACCGTCAGACTGTTTGTTCAAAGCCAATCGAATACGGGACAACAATTTCCCGGGCGTCAAGACTTCTGATCGAGCGGTGTCGTGAGGCCAATAATCCTTGACGTTAAAGGTAACGAGAAAACGCGCTTTTGTCTCAAATGCCGATGCCAATATGGTAACATCTTTTTTGTGGGCTTGGTTTGAGAGAAGAGATAATGAATCTTCGTCCGGCACGGTTGTACTGACCGTTACACATCTTTCAACGATTTTCTCAAAAGGGGCAATAGCGTCGGGCAGTTTCTCGGCAAGGTTTCTTCGACACTCTTCCAACACTTGTACGGAAACACACCCTTTGATGAGACCCAATTCAGCCAACTGTAGAAGGGCAAATGATGCGCCGCTTGCAGAAGCACTTCCGGCAATCATGGCATCTGAGTCAAAAAATACGCGTACTGGAAAATAGAGCTCATCCACCTTCTATTCCACATCCGTCCCGTATTTTGCCCGCTGTTCCGCCACACCCTCAATCAGTTCTTCTGTTGAAACCCCATGTTTTTCTCTCAAACGCTCAATCTCTTGCGCAAGCTTTGGCAGCAAGGAATGCTTCGGACTGAGAAAAACACCTTCCCCCAGGTCTACAAGCGTAATGGGGTCACCTTCCTCAAGACGATATTTTTCGCGTAGTGTTATAGGAAGTGTGATGGTGCCGCGCTTTCGGACTTGAACTGTTTTGGCATACATACTGCTTCTCCGTATTTCAGATTATCTGCCCAACCATAATGGCTCTTTCTACCGTTGTCAACCTTCATGTTGGAAACCTTTTGGGACCTTTTGAGGTCGGACCAAGTTACCATGCTGATATACCACGATAAACATTCCAAAAACAGGAGTCTTGAACCCTTAAACCTTACATTTCGCACCGAAGAGATGAAACTTTGTTAATTTAGTAATAGCAATAAAACCAATTAGTTATCAGATATAACATTATCCAAAATCTTACTATACCAGCAGCACTGCTCCCCATACGGCGACTATTGTTCATAATCAACACCGGTATCGCAAGAAATACTGAAGAGATGATAGTGTAACATATTATATAACTACATATTTTTTTATGGTGATTAAAGTTTACAAAATTCGATCTTCCAACTGCGAAATATAAGTTCCACGGTAACCAGCCTGAATTTTTCGGTCCCTTCCGTAAAAACACACCTCCAGGTTGTCGGTTGACCGAAATCTGGCAGAAAAGTTTGACAAATTCTTTTATGTCAGATAGATACCCAACCTGCGTGCATCGCGTATAGTTTCCCCAACTCACGCTGGCCTCTTTTCAAATCTAACAACCTTCGATGGGAAAGCCCTATGGGACCGACAAAGGCTCCATGCATCATGTTCAAACCACGTAAGCTTGGAGACTTTTCTGTTTTCTGGACAATTGGAGAATGTTCTAATGGCTCAAAAGCCAACCTATGAAGAATTGGAACAAAGGGTCAGAGAATTGGAGAAAGAAGCCGTTGAGCGCAAGCGGGCGGAGGATGCGTTAAAGGATTACGTGTCATTCCAATCCGTTCTTGCAGTGCTGCGCGGTGTTAGATCAGGGCAGACAGAGAGGATGCTTCTGCAGACCTTTCTGTCAGAAATTGTAAAGGAATATGGGTTCTGCATGGCGTGGTATGGCCAATACGCAAATGGGGAAATCAGGCCGGTGCTGTCTGCCGGTCGTGTGGATCGCTATCTCGATAACCTTGTTCTCCAGATTAGAGAACCCACATCGCCAGACGCGCAGTGCGCCATGAGCCAAGCGATTATAAATGGCGCACCCTTCAGCTATGCCGACCTCGAAAGAGACGAAGGGTTCCGCAGATGGCGGGACTATGCGCTTGAGTTGGGCTACCGATCGAATCTGGCTTTGCCTCTCACGGTTGATGGCCAAGTGGAAGGTGGAGTCATGGTATATGCTGACACCGCAATTGCCTTCCCTGAAGAGCGGATGGAACGTTTGCAGCTTCTGACCTTGGAAATCGGTGCGATCCTGGGTGAATGGCGACGTAAGCACAGGGCGGAAGAGGCGCTGCGGGAGAGTGATGACAGGTACCGACGCCTCACGGAAGCCATCACCGACTACATTTACAGTGTAACCATCCAAGATGGACGTCCCGTCGAGACAATCCACGGACCTGCCTGTGTAGCGGTTACTGGTTACACGCCCGAGGATTTTAGGGTGAACCCATACCTGTGGATACAAATGGTGCATGAAGAAGATCGAGCGGTCGTTCAGGAACAGGCTGAGCGCATCCTTTCAGGGCAAGATGTCCAGCCCATTGAGCATCGGATTTTTCGAAAGGACGGTGACATGCGCTGGGTAAGGAATACACTCGTCCCCCATTACGATCCACACGGCAGGCTTTTGTCGTACGATGGCCTGGTTCGGGACATCCATGAGCGCAAGCGAGTGGAGCAGGCTTTACGGAAGAGCGAGGCGCGGTATCGCTCTGTCGTAGAGGACCAGACTGAACTGATCTGTCGTTTCCTGCCGGACGGAATACTCACGTTTGTGAATGAGGCATACTGCCAGTATTTCGGCAAGAAGCCCGAGGAACTGATTGGGCACCGCTTTATGCCGCTCATCCCAGAGGAAGACCAAGAAACTGTGCAAAAGCAATTTACCTCTCTTAGTCCGGAGATGCCCGTTGTGACCTACGAGCACCGGGTTGTGATGCCCGAGGGGCAGATTCGTTGGCAGCAGTGGAGCGACCGGGCTATATTTGACGAGCAGGGTCGTCTTGTCGAGTTTCAGGCAGTAGGTCGGGACATAACCGAGCGGGTGCAAGCGGAGGAGGCGCTGCAGAGAAGCTCCGAAGAAATAAAGCTGTTTGCCTACTCGGTTTCACATGACCTAAAAAGTCCGGCCATTGGCATCTATGGACTGACAAAGCTTCTCTGTAAACATTATGGGGATGCTCTTGATGAAAAAGCGAAGAGTTACTGTGATCAAATCCTGAAAGCAGCTGAACAGATTGCTGCACTTGTTGAGATGATCAACGTCTACATATCATCAAAAGAGACACCTCTGAATATCGAGAGAGTCAAATTAAAAGAGATCTTAGAGATGGTCAGAGACGAATTTTCCACTCAACTTAATATTCGGCAAATACGATGGTCACAACCTGAAACGATGCCAGAAATCAAGGCAGACAGGTTGTCGATCTTAAGGATCCTGAGAAATCTTGTGGATAACGCATTAAAATACGGAGGCGATGATTTAAGTGAGATTGGACTTGAATATAGGGGAAGCGATGAATTCCATATCGTTTCTGTAAGTGACGATGGTATAACCATAAAGCAGGAAGATTTCGAAAGGATTTTTGGACCTTTTCAGCGATATGAAACAGCGAGAGGAATCGAAGGGACTGGATTGGGATTAGCCATTGTAAAAACATTAGCGGCGCGACATGGCGGTAAAGTGTGGGTGGAATCCCGCCGAGAAAAAGGGACAAGTTTCTATGTGTCCATTTCAAGGTCCCTGTGATTGCGCGACTCAGATTGAGATGTTTCAGTATAGCCTAAATCTGCTCTAACCACTTGATATGCTAAGGAAAGCATCCTATGTTGGTTTCTTTGGAGTTATTGTCGCAGTGATTGGAGTGGTGACTCTTCCATATGTTTTGATGACAGGAGGAAATTCGAAATGAATGAACAATCAAGAAGACAATTTATTATCTCATGCCTCTATTTAGCAATTTCGGGATTTGGTTCTGCCTTTATCTCGCTTTGCGCTGGATGCAAAAAAGAGGAAAAATCAACATCCCTACCCGGCATCCTTGATCATGAGAAGAAAGAGCGACTCGCAGTTGAAGGAACAGCGAAAATCGATCCGGATTTCGAGCCTGCTTATTTGAGACTACACAGAAGCGGAGAGTTGAAAAAAAGAGGGGAAGAACTATGGAGCATGATGAAAAGCTGTGAGCTCTGCCCCAGAAGGTGTGGAGTCAACCGGCTCGATGGGGAAGAGGGGTTCTGCCAGGCTTCTTCCCAACTCGAGATTTCATCATATCACCCGCATTTCGGAGAGGAAAAATCCCTTGTCGGGAAAGGTGGTTCCGGAACCATATTTTTTACCAATTGCGGGCTTAGGTGTGTCTTTTGCATAAACTGGGAAATCAGCCAGGGAGGACAAGGAAACCGGGCAAGCATCGAAGATATGGCGCAGATGATGCTCAAGCTTCAAGAAATAGGATGCCATAACATCAATGTTGTTACGCCGACCCATTACTCACCGCATATCGTTCTTGCAGTTGATTTGGCAGCAGAAAAAGGTTTGAGACTTCCTCTTGTATATAATACCTGCGGGTGGGAGCGCCCGGAGATACTGAAAAAGCTCGACGGCATAATAGATATCTATCTGCCCGACTTCAAGTATTCGGATGGTAAAATGGCAGCAAAATACTCGTCTGATGCAGAGACCTATCCGGAGATTACAAAAGCAACTCTGCTCGAAATGCACCGCCAGGTAGGGGTAGCAAAACCTGCCAGTGACGGACTCATGTGCAGAGGGCTGATGATACGTCATCTGGTCATGCCGAACCGGGTCGGCGGAACAAAGGAAGTCATTGAATGGATAGCGGAAAACCTTCCTAAAGAGACTTACCTCAACATTATGTCGCAGTACACACCGATGTATAAAGCATTTGAGTATTCGGAGATCTCACGTAGAATAACCCGCAAAGAATACCGTGAAGCCATAAGATGGGCAAAGGAAGCAGGTCTAACAAATCTGGATATTCAGGGATGGCGGCTTTAGAAAAAGTCTGTTCAGGCAGTTTTTCAGGAGGCTGATCGTTATGAGAGAAAGGATGGAAAAAGCCTTAAGTAGCAGTGATGCGGAATACACGGAAATCAGAATTGAAAACGTAACCTCTTCCTGGGCGAATTTCAGAGGTGAAGACCTGGACAACATCGGCTCGTCCAGGACGTTGGGCGGGATAGTAAGGGCTCTTGTCAAAGGCGGCTGGGGTTATGCGACTTTCAATGATATCAGTGACCTTGAAACTAGAGTCAGGGAAGCTTGTGAATCCGCCAGATTAGTGGGTAAAGAAGAAAGTAAGTTTGCCGAAGTGGAACCCGTGGTTGATGAGATAACAGCGCATTTGGGAAAGGATTTTCGCGAAATCTCGTTGTCAGAGAAAAAGTCGGTCATCGAGGAGTACAACAAGATTATTCTCGGCTACCACGACAAGATTGAAACATCAAATGTCGGCTATGGCGACAGTTTCAGAAAAGTCTGGTATGCGAATTCCGACGGAGCTTACATTGAAGATGAGCGACCTGATGTGGGTGTGGCCATATCAGCCACCGGCAGGCAAGGCGATAATGTGCAGCGAGGATTTGAGAGTGTGGCAGGCAGTGCTGGCTTCCAGGTCATTGAAGGGTTGCAGGAGAAGGCGGAGGTGGCTGCCGGGCGTGCTGTTGACTTGCTCTCTGCACCGCCGGTTACAGGCGGGAAATATACCGTCATCATAAATCCGAGACTATCAGGTGTTTTTGCCCACGAGGCGTTTGGACATTTGAGCGAATCGGACTTTGTATACGAAAATGAGCGCATGAAAAAGCTGATGGTGCTGGGAAAACGGCTCGGTTCGGACATCCTGAACATCATCGACGACGGGAGCATCCGCGGTCTCAGAGGCACGCATATGTACGATGATGAAGGAGTCAAAACCAGAAAGAATTACTTGATCAAGGACGGCATTTTAGCCGGAAGATTGCATTCGCGTGAGACGGCTGCCAAAATGGGAGAGCAGCCCACAGGCAATGCCAGAGCCATTGGATACCAACATCGGCCGATTGTACGCATGACCAACACGTATATCGACAAGGGCGCTGCCACGTTTGAGGATATGATAAAAGACGTGAAGCTGGGGGTCTATGCTTTAGACATGGTCGGTGGTCAGACGTCCATGGAGATGTTCACCTTCAGTGCTGCTTACGGCTATATGATCAGAGATGGCAAGATAGCGGAGCTGGTCAGAGATGTGGTGTTGACAGGCAACGTGTTTGAAACGTTGATGCATATTGATATGGTAAGCGATACCATAGAATGGCCCCCGGTGGGTGGTGGCTGTGGGAAAGGCGGGCAGTCACCCCTGCCTGTGGGATTGGGTGGTCCGTGTGTTCGCATTCAAAACGTTGTGGTAGGGGGTAGGCAACAATGATCGTAAACCGGCTGATCGAAAAAGCGATGCGGAAGGCCCAAGGCGCGCAGGTGACTTTGGGACAAAGTGAATCCACAAACGTCTCTTTTGAGGACGACAAGCTCAAATCGGCTGGAGTGGCGCAGAGCACAGGGATGAGCGTAAAGGTCATCGTGGATAGCAAAATCGGCTCGTCCCACACCACGGACATAGACGATGTGGACGGTGTCGTGGCGAGGGCCCTGGAAGCCGCAGCATTCGGCAGCCCGGCGCATTTCGAGTTTCCGGGCCCGCAACAAGGACCGGATGTAGAGATTTACGACGATGCAGTGGTGCCTGTGACCAAAGAGGAGATGGTGCGCATTGGCGAAGAGATGATGGCGCTGGTGAAAGCGTATCGCTCCGATATCCTTGTAAGCACCGGGGCGGGTAAGAGCGTAAGCCAGAGTCAATTTGCCAACTCTGCCGGTATGGAACATACCTCTGAGACCACAAGCTTTGGCGTTGGGGTGAGTGGTCAGTGGATAAGAGGAACCGACATCCTTTTGGCAGGACATGGTTTCGGATGGAAAAAACGCGAGATTGACCATGCAGCGATTGCCAGGAAAGCGATTGAATTGTTGAAGATGGCAGAAAAGATCGCTCCGATCAAATCTGGTGATATGCCGGTTATTTTTACACCTGAGGGGGTGAATGTGCTCCTTTTGGCCTTGAGATTGGGCTTCAATGGCAAGAACGTATTCTTTGGCTCATCTCCCGTTGCAGGCAAATTGGGGGAGAAGATCGCTGATGAGACGTTTTCTATCACCGATAATCCGCTGCTTGATTATGCAAACGGCAGCGGTAAGTACGACGGCGAGGGAGTGCCTCACCAGGTCACCCCGCTCATTGAGGACGGTGTAGCAAGAAATTTCCTTTACGACCTCGACACAGCAGGCAGAGCAGGCGCAAAGAGCACTGGCAACGGCATGGGTTGTGGTCCTACAAACCTGGTCATCAAAGAGGGCGATACGCCTTATGAGGAGATGGTGAAAAACACCAGGGAAGGTTTGCTCGTTCACAATGTGTTGGGCCTGGGTCAAGGCAACCCGATCAGCGGGGAGTTTTCCGTAAATGTCCAATTGGGCTACAAGATAGAGAACGGCGAGGTAGTCGGGCGTGTAAAGGATGTTATGCTGGCAGGAAACACCTATGATGCTCTGAAAGAGATTGCCGCTATCGGCGACAAAGCCGAATGGGCCGGAGGCTCGCTTTTAACGCCGGCAATAAAGATTGCCAGGCTGAGTGTGGTGGCGAAGTAGGTTGTTAGTCCGTTATTTGTGAAATTCGTGTTTTTTTGGGCAGAAAATCTTTTGCCATGTTCAACAAAAAGTGAGCTAAAGTGTCTAAAGTGAGCTAAAGCCCGCCCTGGTACGACAGAAGTTGGACCATGCCCAGTGGAGAAAAACCCGGTCTGGGCCAGGGTTAATGTGCATGCCCCCGCCTGCCAACGCCTGGCTTGCCGGGTAGATACAATGCCGCACCCGCCTGCCATGGCCATATACGGCATACAGTGTACATGCTAGCACCCGCCTGCCAGCGCCACGCTCGCCGAGTAACTGGAATGACAGCACACATGGCAATGGCGGGCAGGTTCGGCGTGGTCAGTTTTAAAAACAAGTTGCGCTGAAAGCGCATTCCTTAACTTTAGGCACTTCTTTTTGATTCCGGCTTGTCCGGGTTACGGATGTAGCCATGCAAAAGAAGGGAAACAAATACGGGATACACAGGGTTCTGGAGCCGGAGGGCGTTCTGCCGCAGCCGGCGCTTCGCCTGGATAATGATCTTTCCGAGATCTACGACAACGAGATACTTGGGATTGCAGTCAAGATAGTAACGTACTATGAGTTCAATAAGTTGTAGAATTTGCAAGAAGTTATCCATATTCCTTTTTGTGCTGCTTTGTATTGATTTTTTCCTCTCTTCACAGGCACTCCCACAAAACAACGGGAATCCTTTATCTACGCCCGTTTCTAAAAAGTTGACCCTAATTGAGGCGGCCATGTGTGAAGGAATAAAAGAGTATATCCCCCAGAACCAGGCCATTGTTTTTTCCATGACTATCGGAAAAGTCTCCTGTTTTACATCTTTTGATCCTGTCCCTGAAAAAACGTTTATTTACCACAACTGGTTTTTCAGGGATAAGCTTAGCACAAGAATAAAGCTGTCCCTTCAGCCGCCTTGCTGGTCCACATTTAGCTCCATTCAGCTTCGAGAAGCTGATAAAGGCCCCTGGCGAGTAGAAGTCATCGACCAGAAAGGCAATGTTTTTGACACTATAAGGTTCAGCATCACGGATTGATTAGCTATGAATACGCTCTTGCATTTTCTGTCCACCATTCGATGGCAGGATATCGTTGATATCACATTAAACAGCTATATCCTCTTTCGCCTTTATGTCCTTTTCAGAGGAACCAATGTATTCCGGGTGCTTGTCGGGATGGCATTTCTTTGGTTTTTTCAGAGGATAGCTGTTTCCATAGGGTTAATTGTAACCAGTTGGGCCGTTCAGGGAATTACTGCGGTTGCCGCTCTCATCATCATCGTTGTCTTCAGAAATGAAATCCGTTCCGTTCTTCAGGCAAAGAATTTAGGGGCAATTCTCTGGGGATTCTCCCACAAAACAGTCAGCAGCCCTATAGAAATCGTAGTAGACAGTGTTTATGAGCTGGCTCGAAGACGCAACGGGGCCTTGATTGTCTTCCCTGGGAAAGAAAATTTGGAAGAGATGGTCCAAAGTGGCATACGATGGCGTGGATTGGTATCCAAAGAAATGATCATGAGCATATTCTGGCATGACAACCCCGTCCATGACGGCGCAGCTATCATTCAGGGTAATCAGGTCATCGAGGTTGGGGTGATCCTTCCACTATCAAACCGAACGGACCTCCCTTCACACTATGGGACCCGTCACAGGGCAGCAGCGGGATTGGCCGAAGCGACAGATGCTTTGGTCATAGTCGTATCCGAGGAAAGAGGAAGTGTGCTTGTAGCTAAAGGTTCTCACGTGAGCGTCGTCAAGCAAAAGGAGGAGCTTGCACAAATATTACACGAACATGTGGGCGTCACCGCAACACAGTGGGGCTATCTGAGAAAAGAAAGACTCGGGCTTGGCATAGCAGTTGTCGGTTCGATTCTGTTTATAACAGGTGTATGGTTTAGCTTCACCAGGGGTTTGGAGACCCTGACCACATTCGAGATTCCGATTGAATACATGAATCGTGATCCTGGAATGGAAATTTTAGACACATCTGTTAATGCCGTCCGTCTTCACCTGAGTGGATCAGGCGCTCTCATAAAATCGATGCGACCTGAGCAGGTGCGGGTAAGATTAGACCTGAGCAAAGCAGTGGTTGGGCCCAATACCTTTACCATCGCACCTGAAAACGTTGACCTGCCGCCCGGGGTCTTCGTAAAAAGGGTTGAACCGCCGGTTCTTGAAGTCACCCTTGATATTCCGATAAAAAGGGAGTTTCCTATTCAGGTTGACTGGGTTGGAAAATTACCTGAGCATTTAATCCTTGTGAAAGCAAAGCTTGATCCTGAGAAAATCGAGGTGATAGGAGGGACTGGACAACTGAAAGATATCTCAACGATCTATACGCAAAAGGTTCCCATCGATCATATAGAAAAGACAGGAACCATAACTGTTAACCTGGCACTCCACCCCGCATCCCTAAAAATTGCTCCTGACTCGGAAGGCAAGATTGCAGTACGATATGTGGTAAAAGAAAGGCTTTGATAAAAGAGAACCTCCCGACTCCAGCATTCTCATACGCCGCCCAAAACCCCTAACTGGAGGATGAATAATGCGCGATTATCATATTAACATTTTTTATTCAGAAGATGACGACGGTTACATCGCAGATATCCCCGACCTTGAGGCTTGCTCCGCATTTGGTGAGACACCTGACGAGGCATTGCGTGAGGTCCAACAGGCCAAAAAACTATGGCTGGAGGCTGCACGAGCAGAGGGCAAGCCTGTCCCGGCGCCAGGGGGCCAATGGGGGGCCAATGGGGACGTTCATAAATAAATAAATAAGTAAGCGTTATAACATCTAAAAATAACTAAAGAACCAACTTGCTATTGCAATGTTTTAATTATCTATAACTGTTCATGCTGAGATGGGTTCCTTGATGTGTTTCTATTGAGGTAGCTATTCCGGAGAAATCGGAAGGAGGCTCAGATGAATTTGCAATCGATAAAGGCCATCCCTCGGTTCCTTGAAGTCCTGGGGTTGGACGAGGAGCCGATGGGGATCTTTTACACGGATGAAAAGCCTGCTGAAGGGTTTTCCCCCAAACCGATGGATCTGCCCACCCGGGAAAAGGAAAAGAATAACGAGATCGACTGGCAGACCGTTTTCGGCCAATTTTCATGCGTCATCGGAAACATTTGGCTGGCTCGTAAGAAGAAAAGGGCCGCATACTTCGATGCTGAACGCTTCGGCTGCCCGGGCGGCGCCTTCTGGCTTGGCTTCATGAAACCCCAGACCGAAACCATCATCCACTACGTTTCCACGGGCGTTCCAGACCGCATGGATGGAGAGCTGTATTGTGACTCACCGGACGAACTCAGGCGGATTTTCGACTACATCGATCCGAGGCCGGCGCCCAAAAGATTCTGCGTTATAAAGCCTTTAAGCCTATTTGGTGCCAAAGAAGATCCGGAATTGGTTGCTTTCTTCGGCAGACCGGAGACCTTGTGCGGCCTCCACCAACTGGCCGCCTTTGTGACCAATGACCCGGAAGTGGTCGCCTCACCCTGGGGCGCTGCCTGCACTAACCTGATCACCTGGCCGCTCAAATACCTGGCCAGGGGAGAAAACAAGGCTGTCCTGGGTGGTTGGGACCCGTCGGCGCGTAAGTTTTTCAAGACGGACGAATTGACTTTCACCGTACCTTATGAAATGTTCTGCCAGATGCTTGGACGCTTTGAACAGTCCTTCTTGACGACCAAGACCTGGACCACGGTCCAGAAAAAGATTGCCCGTAGCAAAAAAAGCTGGGGCGAAAAGGCATCGACGATTCTTTTCGTTGACGCATAAATAGATTTACCCTATAAGATTTAAATCGGTCCTGCATGGCCTTCTCATCAATCTTTTGTTGTGTGAAGGAGTGGGATCTAGTACGCAAATTAGGATCCTTATTTTGGGACCCGCTTGAAATCGATCCCTTGCCTTAGCGATGCGATTTTGTCGTTTGGTCCAAAGTAACACCTGACGAGCTGTACGAAAGAAAAAAAAGGAGGATCGTCGCTATGGAAGAAGGAATCGTAAAGTGGTTTAGTGACCAAAAAGGCTTTGGTTTCATTGAGCGCGAAGGCGATGGGGATGTATTTGTTCATCACTCCGCCATCATCGGGTCAGGATTC
>JAQYWL010000292.1 GCA_030145035.1 Desulfobacteria bacterium
AAATCTGTAGTGTCAAAAAACGATTTGCCTGTTGGCTAACCATCTGGTATTCCACAATTATTTTTTTAGAGGCATGAACTTCGGTTAAGGTCCTGGAAAGAGGGTTGGACGATCATCTGGATCAAAGGAAGAAGAATAAAGGCCACAACAACAGAACTACAAACAACAGTCAGCCAGAAAAATGGATCGATCTGTTTTTGTATTTTCATCCCCCTCCTAACCCGGACAGGCCGGAAAATACGAAATTCGAATATCGAGATTCGAAACAAATCCGAATATCAAATGTCCAAATGTTCTAAACATTACAGATTCAGGAATTCAGGCATTTAGTTAGTATGCCAACGCGTCAATCCTTCAATTTCTCAATTTCTTTGTTTTGAATTTCGAATTTTTGTCATTCGATATTGTTTCGGATTTCGGATTTCGATATTCGAATTTTAATTGCATATGAATACAAAACCTTACGTCACACAGACAATCTTTTGTCGATGTTGCAGCACTAAGCGCCTACTTCCACCCATTTTTGTAGTGGTGATGGTAGCTGGGCTTTCATCTCTGCTGTGGGAACCCGGCAGGGGATAAAGGGAGGTTGTCCCATCTCCTTTAGAATGTTCAGGCCGCCATTGGGATCCATCAAGAACTCTAAAAAGGCCACCGCAGCTTCCGGGTTGGGCGCATCTTTCATGATGGTGATGCCATAGGTGCACGATTTCCCCGTTCGAGTGATCCATGTCCCGGGTTTTTTTCCGGTCACTTTCACCGAGGCTTGTTTGTAAAAATTATCATATTTGTAATGGCCCAGGTTGATCTTGCCGGGAAGCTTGACATATTTCAGGCCATGCTGAACGGCAACGGAAAGGTACTCCCATGCATAGTCCATATTTCCAGTCTCTAGCAGAGAAACCAATTCCACCGACTTAGGCCTGATGTTCTCTTTAGGCCGATTGGCAATCAGGCGCTCATACAGTCCGGGCTTATTGTAATACTTCTCCGCCAGTTGGAGCACCATGATGCTCCGGTAGCCGCAAGGGTCCAGGTTGGGATCCGAATGCCCCCAGACCACCCCTTTTCGGGCCAGAATCTCGTACCAGTTATCGGCATGGACCTCGTCTGCAAAGCGGCTCGTGTCCGTATAAGACAAGACCAATTGGTTGGTTGCAAAGCGAATGTTCCATTGAGCGTGCTCAGGAATCAGGGTTTTGTCTATCACAGCAAAATCTGCAGAAGCCATGATATCGGCAGGCTTGTGAAGTTCTGAAATCATCCGTGCCATCTTAGTGCTCCCGCCCGCCTCACGGAGCACATCCACTTTGGGATACTTTGCTTCAAAGATTTTTTCCATCCTGGCAAAGGGGACGGTTAGACTGCCGGCGTGGAAGATTATGAGCTTTCCCTCAGGTTCGGCGCCCGCAGAAGAAGAAAAAAGAGACCCTGCGACCAGGAAGACAACAACGACTATGCTTTTCAGGTGAACCTCAAATCTCGTCATGCAGTTTCTCCGTATTCACATTGGATTGTTGTGGAAAAACCATCTTGCCACACAAACTCAGATCGTAGCCCTCCAATCCCTGGGCCAGTTGCCGGAAGGGAGCTTCATGGAGCATACCGAGAAAGAGCTGGACTCCCTCCTCAAAAAATCGGTCCTTGGAAATCAGCAGATCATAACGTTCCCAGCGAAGGGAAATGAAATCCAATCCCAAAAGGGTCGCAACGGGCCTGATGGCAGGACCCACATCGGCTTGTTCGGGCAGCACTTCAAGACCAATATCCAGATGGCTGCGAAATTCGCGCTCATAACCTTCAATTTGCGCCCCTTTGATGCCAGCCTTCCGCAGCTCGTGGTCGAAGAGCAGACGGGTACCTGTCCCCAGCGGGCGGTTGGCCATTTTTATCCCTGATTGACCCAGATCAGAAACGCCTTGGATCCCCTTAGGGTTTCCCTTGGCTACCAGAAGACCCTGTTCTCTCTTGCAGAAATTCACCACGGCCGGCAATTCCCCTTTCAGTTCCTCAAGCACAAAGTCAAAGTTGTATTCCTCTTCATCTTCCTGCAAAAGGTGACTCGAGGCTATGTGGCAGAGGCCGCGCCCCAGGGCTTTTAACCCACCTTGACTCCCCACATTGCCGAAGACGGCCGCATGCTCCGGATAGAGGCGATTGAAAAGTGAAATGGTTCTGTCCAGGAGGATATCGTTGCTTCCGATTATAATTAGCAAGCCATGATAAGGGGGAAGAGCACTTGCAACTTTCGGATAGTTAATGGTCTGGTTCTCCAACCACCGTTCCACAAGATGTCTGGGAAAAAGCCACTTTCCCGTCACCTTGGTGGCCGGGAGTCCCTTTTTGGCAATAAGGTTATAGACCACTTTTTCATTGATATCTAAAAAACGGGCAACCTCCCTGGTATTGAGAAGGGTCTTTTTATCCATCCCTTACCCACCTCCTTTTACCTGTTGGGTGCTCAGTCCTCTTGAGAAGAATCTTGGTAGGTATTAAGCATAACAGTCATTCTTTGTCAATACGTTTTGTCTGCTTTTCTCATAAGGTAATTAAAGGAGCCATAATAACCATAACTGACAATTAATCCTTTAGGCAAAAGGCTAATTTCCTGATATCTTCCTAATGCGGCTTCGCCCTCTTGAGCAAGGACTGCCCCCAAGCCACGGCAGGCACCCTTTGAGGAGACCTTCAGCCCCCTTTTCAAACGGACGAAAAAAGGGCATTATGTGGTCTTTGGACCAACATCTGAAGGAAGATACCTTGCTATTGTCTTCGAGCTAAAGCCAGAAGGCCTTGCTCGACCCATCACCGGTTGGGATATGAGACAGGCAGAAATTCGATATTACAAGAAACACAAGGGGAAAAAATGAAAAAGCAACAAAAAAGGGGGGGGAACTGGGCTGAGTACTACGATCATGGAAACATTCTGGATGAAATCACGGATGAGTCTGTTGATCTCAGCTTAGATGATCACCTTCGCCAGGATATTCTATCAGGAAAACGGAGAAGGAAACTTAGGAATATCACCATCAAGGTCGATCCGCTCCACATCATGGCCATCAAGAAGCTGGCCACCAAGAAATCTATGCCCTACCAAACGCTTATCAGGCATTGGCTTGCCGAGGAGATCAAGAAGGAGTTGAAATTATCAAAGGCATGATCTGTTCGGCCAGAAATATTTCCAACTTTGGGCGCTTCTGTGGACCGGACGCTCGGGCAATATAAGAGTGTTGAAAAATCAATCCGTAAGCTTGAATGGCTCGTATCTGTGCGGGACATAATGCCTTTCGGTCTTGCCCAAACGGTGGCCAAGGAGTGAAGACCGATCGGCACAATTTAGGACGGTGAGCATCAACTCTCGTCCCCGCAGGAGCCCCAAACAACCCGCTGCCGCACTCACCTCGTCAAACCGGTCAACCTTATCACGTCGCATGGTTTGACCGACTATAGTTACGGGCACGGGCTCGCCAGAGTGAATCAGAGTGGATATGCTCGGCGTGGAGTGGTCTGCCGTAACGACGACTAACAAGTCATCCCTGCTTTGAACTGTTCTGACCAGCTCATCCAAACCACGATCTAAAGAAGCAATGGCGGCTTCCTTTCGCTCAGGGTCGCCTGTGTGAGCAGCCTCATCCGGCACTTTGGTGTGGACGTGGATGAAATCATGGGAAGTATCGGCAAGGGCCAAACGGATGCGCTCCCTGAGGTCCCCACCGGGATCCTGGCCGTCTTTTGCCAGGACAAATGTGAGGCCTAGCTCATGGGCCAGACCACCGTAAACGGATACTGAGGCGATAAGCATGCCGGTTAATCCCCAACGCTGAATAAAGGGTTCTTGAACAATGCGGCGGCCACAACGTTGAGTAGCAAGGAAGTTGGCGGGCGGGAGATTCTTGGCCTGTCGTAGGCGGTTGATTTCGTGGTTGCTTAGCACACTGTGGCAGTATGTCAAATATTCATTCAGGGCTTTGGCAGTCAGTGCGGCTTGCTCCGGCTCCGGGTTGTTGGAAAGGGGCCAAACACGGGCCATAGCTCGACCACAAACCATGGGATCGGAATCAGACACATAGGGCGAAGGGCGGCCGCTCAGAACCAAGATGGCATCATTGCGCGGGGTCTGGTGAAGTCGAAAGCTGATACCGTGTGTTTCATAAGGCGTGATAGCGGCCGCCAGCCGGCCTATATCTTGGGCGTTCCCTTTGATATCATCACGCCCTTGGGTGAGGATCGGGACGCCGTTTTGCCAGGTCACACCCGCCAGATGAGCCAGGCACAGCACGTCGCTATCATCAAAAGCCACGCCCTCTCCGACTCCCTCCAGAAGCCCCCGGCCAGGAAATTTTTCCAGATCGTAGCCAAAGAGTAGATAATGGGCCGTCTCGCTGGGCAAACACTGCCCATGCGATGCTGCATGAAAAAGGCCGTTGCTTCCCAGGCGAGCCAATTGGTCTAAGTTTGGTGTATGGGCAGCTTGAAGCGGGGTACGGTGATTCAGGATCTTGTAGGACCGATCACCGAGACCATCCAGAAGAATAAGGATGATTTTTATCAGAGAGTGGGACATTCATTTTTTTGAATCGCCTGTTCCCCCTCAGCCTTAGCTGTGGGAGGCGAGGCCTTTACTGACGTCTTCAGAAGAGTAAGCATATCGGATCAGATGCTCTTGCACAATCTCTTTTGTTTGCAACAATGGATCTATGTCTTTAATCTCTATTACCCACCACTCACAACCAATGTTTTGCAGGATGGCGAGGCGACCTTCAATGTCTTCTATCCGGTCCGGTGGGATGTGTCCGAGACCGGAAACCTCTGTATGATATATGTGGGCGTTTAAAACGCGGTCGGAATGTGGTGTGACAAAATCTTCAATCGAATGCTGATGGCTTCTGATCGATTCACACGCATGGGCATGACCGATATCAAAGGTTACTGCGGCTCCGCTTCCTCGGATCAGCTTTTCAAAGAGGTTAGGCCTGCTGGTCCATCCCCAGGCCAGGTTTTCCAGGCACACCTTCACGTTGCGGCTGCCACCGTATTGAACCAGGTGTGCTAAATTCTCTATGCTCGCCTCCCACGAAAGAGGCTCGGTGGAATCGTGGCCGAGGCCAATATGAATCGTAAGATATTTGCCTTCCGCTTTGGAGACAAGACGGATGATACGGCGGAAAAAGGCTTCAGCCGCCTTTGCCTCCCGTGGATCGTCGTGGCCCAGGTCTATCCGGTAAAAGGGACAATGATAACGAACCTCAAGGGGTCTAAGGGCTGATACAGCCTTCGCCCACCTTGACTCTTCTGCAGGTGTCGTCGGCAGTGTGTTCAGGTCAAAAGACCAATCCACACCAGAAAACCCATAATCTATGGCAAATTTTCCAAGTTTCTCCAGGTCTGAAAAAATGTTACACATAGCCAATTTTGGTTTCATAACATTTTAGCCGCCTCGCATAGTGGCAGGGGTATGTCCACAAAAAGTTCTCGCATTTGTTGATCCCCTCTCACCCAAACCACCTCCCCCCAACCCCCTCCCGCCAGGGGAGGGGGAACATTTGTGTTGCCGGGGAAGGGTCCGGGCGGGGATAAACCCCGCCCCTACGAACTGTACCTCCCGATGTGCGTTAGGGCTGGCTTTATGCCCGCCCGAAAAGGTTACCTTGATTCAACAGCATTCATGGCTAGGCTGAAACGGGTATCCTTACCTTCACCCCAACCCTCTCCCGTCAAAGGGAAGGGAGTCTTTTGACCTACAAAACCGAGGCAGCTATCTCCAGATGATTCGGAATATGCCCTGTCGCATATGACTCGATGATCTCCTTGGCACACGGCCATGCGATCTCTTCCAGGTATGTTTGAACGTGCCATGGGGCATAGTTCACGCTTCCATCCAGTGCTCGGTAATTTCCGGACAAAACGCATCCCAATTGCTCTTTTCCTTCTTCCCACTCGAATCCAAGGATCTCTTCAATTCGATCTCCCTCCGCGATATGCCGAAGTGGAAGAAGGAGCTGAACACCAAAATCCTTTGCTATGTTTTCGTAAACATCTATGACTTCCGAAATCTGATTGATTTTAATACGGTCATTATGAAGCTCTCGTTCCCCTGAGATAATCGGCACCTTGCCGAGGCTGAGAGCAAGGGGGATACGAACACTGCGGAGATAAACATGGCAGCCCACACAGGGTGTGTAAAATCCGTATCTTGAGATCAGTTCACTTATGAATCGCCCGCATAATGCCCGCCAAAAACCAGGAGAGCCGAGGACCAGAAGGCTATGCACCCGAACTTCCGCCAGTCGCGTTGCCAGCCGCGCCACTGCCTTCTCGACAGTTGCCCACGCCCCA
>JAQYWL010000558.1 GCA_030145035.1 Desulfobacteria bacterium
ACAGATTTCGCAGATTACACGGATTACTCTAATCACTTGAAGGGCGATGCGAAATCTGTAGGGTTTAATTCCCCGCAGCTTGCTGCGATAGAAAAGATAAAACACTTATTTTGATACCCTGCGGCTTGCCGCGGGGTAGTTCATCACGCCAAGTGAGTCATTTTTCGGATCTCTGCAAAGCGCTTCGAGCCCAGGACAACAACCCTGTTCCAAAGAAAATGGGCGGGAAAACATCCCCGCCCATTTCTTGCTTTGGCAATAGTTTTATGCCGGCTTAAGCCTGCCCTCTGAGCCGCATGCTCTTTGCAGCAACCACATATAAAGGTTGAAGACTCCATGCTGATTGAAGCTGTCGTAGGGAGTCATCTTTTGAGAAAAAGCCGATTTGTTAGCAGCGGTCTGTCTTCGGTCTCGGATCTCTTTTATTGGCAAAGCAAAGCAGGTAAAGAAGTCGATTTTGTATTTCTTGATCAGGAGGGGCTGCAATCTATTGAAGTAAAATACCAGAACCACGTCACGTTGCGAGACAGTATCACCATGATCAGACATTTTAATAGTGGCCTGCTTCTCTCCAAGAAACATTTTGAAGTTGGATCCAATGCCTTAATGCTGCCTGTTTCATGGTTTCTCGCTATGATTTAATCCCAAAATCCCAATTCTCTTTATGCGAGTTCATTTGTGTCAGTTCGTGGCTGAACAGTCATATTTTCTATCCAATAAAAAAGGGTATAACCTCCAACCAAAGCCACGTTTGTATGTCGTAGGATATTATACCCTATCAGGAATGTGTCTTAAGAACAAGTTACTCAACTATAATACGAGACGTTAAAATCATGAAAGTGCTCCCAAGAACTTGCCGGCCGGCATCACTCTGACCCTGCCATCGAGGATATCTTCACCCCCCTCAAGTGTGAGTTGATAGAGATAAGGAATATGCAGCCGCTCGCCGAAATAGTTCAGAGCTGGATTTGCCGATCGGCTTGCCCTCTTGCACTCCACAGCAAACCACGGTTTCTTGTCAGCCGTCACCAGAAAATCCACCTCTCTCTTACCAGCATCTCTCAGGTAATGAAGCCCGATGAGGTAGCCTTCCTGATCTTCAAGAACATGTTTGAGTTTCAGCAAATGCCCGGCTACAAGGTTTTCAAAGCGAGGGCCTTCCTCCGGCACGGAAGACCAATCCCACAAATATACCTTGGCGGCCTTCTTGAGAGACCGCACAGCACTGTGGGTAAATGGTCGGATCCTGAAGCACAAATAAAGGCGCTCCAATATCTCCATCCAATGAGACACCGCCCGGTGGCTAACCTCCAGATCTTCACGTAGCGACTGCAAAGAAAGCAGGCTGCCCACCCGGTCTTCAAGCATGTCTGCCAATAACTCCATAGAAGACAGATCCCTGACATGTTCCAGTTCACGCACGTCTTCTCTAAAAAAGCGATCTAAGCGTTCTCGTCGCCACCGCCTTAGGCTCCGTTCATTCTGTTTCAAAAAAGGTTCAGGAAAGGGACCATAATGAAACAGAGAGGATACCACCTCCCTGTCAATTTTGTCAGGGAACTCAATCTCATTTCCTGGTTCAAGACCAACTGTCGTATGTTCTAACTCACCGACTGAAAAACCGTGCAAGCGATGCGCATGGTAGCGGCCCTGTAAGGAATCACCACCCTTACGATAGATATCCAGGCGGGCGCTGCTGGTGATAAGAAACCGGATTCGGTCTCCATGTGCGTCATATTCTCCTTTGATCCACCCCTTCCAATGCCTATACTTATGAAGCTTATCAAGTACAACTATGCTTTTGACGGAAGGCCACCGGGCGGATAATATTTTTTTCCTATCTTTCCGGCGATCCCAGTTGTAGTAACAGTCCTGCTCTCTTTTCAAGAAGGTCTTGGCCAGGGTCGTTTTTCCGACCTGCCGTGGCCCGGAGATGAAGACCATTTTTTCTTTGAGATCCTGCTGGACCGCTTCTTTTAGATACCTTGTGATTATCATGTGAGTATTTTTGCCATAAAGCAAAAAAAAATACAACTATTTTTGCTCTTAGACAAAATTTATTGTAACTACTCAGGTTCAAAGTTCTGTCATTCCTGCGGAAGCAGGAATCCACGTAGAAGGCTACATTTCAATCCTTAATTCTACTATTTTGATGCCGGGGTTTTCAGGTCTGTACGTCCCGCAGGGCCGCTCGACGCACCTCAGGAAACTGACGGCGCAGCCATTGAAGGACTTGTCGCCCAACATCTCAGGGCATGGAATTCCTATAGGGGAGGTGAATGCAAGCTCTATTTCTGGCGTACAAAATCAGGCAACGAGGTTGACTTTGTGGTCTACGGGCAGGATACGTTTTGTGCCATTGAAGTCAAGAACACGGCAAAGATACACCCCAGGATGCTCAGGGGATTACTCGCTTTTCAGCAAGATTACCCTGAAGCACAAACCTGCTTGGTGTATCGTGGCAAAGAGCGCGTAAGAACAAAAAACATATTGTGCCTGCCGTGCGAAGAATTCTTGATGAACCTGGTACCCCAAGACCCGATTCAAAAGTAGAGGGGCAGCACATTTTCTTTTTGTCAAGAAAATATTGTGTTAAAATGCATTTTATGTTAATCATCATCAGCTAAAATGCAGTTTGGGGTAACGGCTTGCTGTGCAGGCTGTGCGGTGAACGGCTAGTCTTGGAGACTGTGGCCATGATTTATTTGATGAGTACGTTCAATCCTCACTGGGAAGGGGAACATTTCCCTGAATGGACGTGGCCCAAGCGACGCATCTTTCAATATATGACAGAGCTGTTGGACAGCCCACTGTCCGTCGGTATCGGGGGCTTGAGGAGGACAGGAAAGACCACTCTTCTTAAGCAAATAGTGGGCCATTTGTCACGGAGCAAGGCTTCACCCAGGAGAATATGCTACTTCCAGTTCGACAGAGACCTTGTCATTAGAGACGACAGACTCCTGGAAAGGGTGTTGGATACATACGTCCTGGATTTTCTTGATGATTCTCTGGGGCGCATAAAAGAAAAAACGTATGTTCTCCTGGATGAAATTCAGCTTATACCCCGGTGGTCAGAAATCGTCAAGAGATACCTGGATAGAGATCCAGCCATCACTTTTATCGTATCTGGCTCCTCTTCTCTGATTTTGGAGTCGGAATTATCTGAAAGCCTGGCTGGAAGGCTTGACATGATTCGCCTGTCTCCACCTGGTTTTCGAGATTACATGACTATCAATGGACAGGAGCCACCCCCAGAATTCAGAATTGATCCGGGTTTACGAAAAATCCCTACAGAACTCAGCTTGTATTATGGTTCGAATCAGGATCGTCTCACCAGAGCATATCTTGACTATTTGAGATGGGGAGGGTTCCCACAGTTGAAAGATCTCAAGGATGATGAGGCAAGGCGCCGGTATGTCAAGGAGGTTGTCGTGGAAAAGATCTTAAGATACGATCTTCCGGCGCGTTGTGCGGGTGAAAATCCACTTGACCTCGAAAGGCTCTATGAGATGTATGCGAACGAATACGGACAATTGTTGGAGTACAACACATTAGCGAGAGACATCGGGGTTTCCGTGGGCAAATTGAAAAGGCTGGCTCAAGCATTAATATCCGGCTACCTTGTCCAATACTGTTTTAATTATACCCGATCCAGAAGAAAGACGGGCAGGACGGCGAAAAAGGTATATCTGAGTACGCCTTCCCTCGCGGCGCACCGATACGGACCTCTCGAGAAATTTCCGGAAGTTCTGGGAAGGGTCGTGGAAAATGATGTTTACCTTCGTCTACGGGAAAAGGACGAAAACCTCTCCTTTTGGAGAGTCGGAAGACAGGAAATAGACTTCATGTTTCACGTGGGAGGTGTCGTCTTTCCTGTAGAGTGCAAAACCGGCCGCCTGAAATCCAAAGACACCCGACTGATCCGTTCAATAGCTGAGAAGTGGGACTCCCCTTTTTCTGTACTGATAACGACCAACACGCTCGATTTTTCGGATTTGTCGGTCCTCAGACTACCGGCTTGCCTGCTCTGAAATTGGGGACAAACTCGTGAAATATTGACAGGCAGACGCTTCGACCATCTGATAGAAGGAACGCCTCGTTTATAATCGTGAGTCAGTTGTAGGTTGGGTTGAGCGTAGCAAAACCCAACATTAGTGTGTGCTTGTTCCAGTGAACTCTATGGTGCCCGTATAGGTTTCAAAATCCCGGGCCGTAATGGTTATGGTATAGGTGCCGGCCGGGATATCATTCAGGATAAAAAAAGCCATTCTCTTCCGTGGTTGCGGTATATGTAGAACGGTTACAAACGGCGCATGCAGAGAGGAAAGTTGGTGGTTTAACCATCAATTTTCATGCCAAAAACCACGTGATGCACAAACACCAGTAAGATCAGTTAGTTATGGAGATTGCCAGCGCGGCGGGCTGTTCAAAAGTATGAAGTAGAATGCCAACAATGTTCAAAGCATTTCTTATGATGTGGATTTACTTTACACAGTCATTCTTTGCTATGTTAGACAGGATTTACCCCAGTACGGTAGTTCCTCTCTCCGAGGCGTAGGCCTCCGCCCCGTAAGGCCTCCGCCCCGGAGGGCTCTCCGAGCCGGAGGCCTTACGGGGCAGGCAGGGTGGACGGTATCCCCCTCACCCTAACCCTCTCCCGCCAGGGGAGAGGGAACAAATAACCTTGACTACAAGAATTACTCTGATATTGTTGTATATCATGATCGATATTGCGATGATAATAGGGAAAAGGCTCAAGCGACGAGATCTGCTTTCAGGAAGGGGTCTGCTCTTGACTCTTTCTGCATGTTCCCACTTTTCATTATGGCCCCCATTTTCCAACCACATCCATTTTCCTAGACCTCGATAAATCCTGCTTCCGTTAGCCCATCAATATCTGCTTTCTCAAGTTTTGGCTTTCCTTTTGTGTATTTCCCGAACATTCCAAATAAGGAGTCGGTCAGAGATTTTTTTCCTTCTTTTTTGCGTGGATATGGATTAAGAATGTCTCTTAAGCAAGGAGATCGGCATGGACGAGACAGATTCTCTGACCGATGAGCAGTTGGCCGGCCAGCGCCTTGTGGTGGGTTTTATGGGTAAGGTGTTGGACGATGGCCTGCGATTTTTGATCACGGAAATGCACGTAGGA
>JAQYWL010000561.1 GCA_030145035.1 Desulfobacteria bacterium
GGCTGCTTTGGAGTTCTTAAATGTCAATTCGTAGACCTCTTTCTCCAGGTGGTGATTGGATTGAAGTCTCGCTATACAGGGCATACGCTGACTTGGCCCACGAACATTTAACAGCGGGACGCTATTTCGACGCTATAGTGGTTTCCTCAGTGGGCTATGACGTTCTAGTGAACACCTTACCGGATCGTATCAGAGTCCACCATTACAAAAAGCTTACACCTGACCAACAGAAGGCGATTAGAGACATCGAGGCAGGCGAGCGATTGACTGCTGGTAGGGTTCTCGCAGAAATGAAAAATGCCAGTATTCTTCATTGGCGATTAGATCGTGCGCTCAGGACCAAGGGGGACGTCCGTAAATAAGTAAGTAACTTGACATGGGGCCGGTTTGGTGCTATGTAGGTGTGCATGCCAAGATTAGCTCGTTTGGACGCACCAGGGGTATTGCATCATGTTATTATCCGTGGAATAGAGCGTCGCAAGATATTTTTGGATAGCAAGGATCGGGATGATCTTCTTGACAGGTTGACAACGATTCTACCTGAGAGCAAGATGTCTTGTTATGGGTGGGCATTGATGTCAAATCATGCCCATTTTTTATTTCGCACGGCAGATGTTGGGCTATCTACAGTGATGAGGCGGTTGTTGACCGGCTATGCAGTGACTTTTAACCGCAGGCATAAGCGTCACGGCCAGTTATTCCAGAACCGCTACAAGTCTATTATCTGCCAGGAAGATGCTTATTTGAAGGAACTGGTACGCTATATTCATTTGAACCCATTGAGGGCAAAGTTGGTTCCTGGTATTGGTAATCTTAACCGATACAAATACAGTGGTCATAGTGCATTGATGGGTAAGAGGAAATGCGAGTGGCAGGACACAAGATATGTTTTGTCGTATTTTGGCAAGAGGCCTGCTGATGCGAGGAGGCGATATCTTTCCTATGTAGAGGCTGGTGTTGACGAAGGTCGCAGGCCGGAACTGGTTGGCGGGGGCTTGATTCGTAGCCTTGGTGGTTGGGTTGAGGCCAGGAGGTCGCGGCGAAGAGGTCAGGATCGAGTTAAGGGAGACCAGCGTATATTGGGTGAGAGTGATTTTGTGCTGGATGTACTTTCAGAGGCTGATGAGAAGTTCGATCGGTATTATGAGCTGAAGAGTTTGGGCTACGATCTGAAGAGTGTTGAACAAAGAGTCTGTGAGATATACGATATAGAGCCGGAAGATATCTATTCAAAGAGTCGGGAAAAGATTCGAGCGGAAGCCAGGGGCTTGTTTTGCTACTGGGCTGTGCGAGAGTTGGGATATGCATTGACGGATTTGGCAAGACGTCTTAATATGAGCGGCCCAGGTGTGGGTTATGCTGTGAGCAGGGGAGAAGGGATAGCCAAGCACCACAACTATCAACTCCGAGACTGAGTTACTTACTTATTTACGGACGTCCCCATTGGGTCAGGGGAAATGACCACCAGATCGCAGCATAAGCGCAAATTGAAAAAGAAAATTAGAGGGCTAATGTACAATGAATAAAGAACGGTTGTTTGAATATGTTAAAACACAAAACCAATCGAAATTGTTGGAACTATTGAGTTTAGCCTTTGACACAATGGATACAAACCAAAGACATGATGTATTTGGTAAAACAGCCAAAGAAGTGCCACCATCCCCAGTTGATGGAAAAGAAATACTGACCACCATTGAGCAGTTTTATGAAAAGTCGATGGCCGGTTACTATTATGCGCCATTTGACATCAATTCCAAAAATTTCTCAGACATCCCAGAGGAAACCGATGCCTGGTTTGATGAAATAAGTGATTACCTTGAAGATAGCTCCAGATTAACCGACCAAGGTGATCATGAAATGGCGGTACAATGTTTCAAACTGCTTCACGAACTGATTGATAAAATGGAGGACGGTGATGAAATTGTCTTCGCCGATGAATATGGTACCTGGATGATCACCGGAGATGAAAAACGGTTTGTCAAATCGTATCTATCATCTTTATCCGCAATATCAACGCCTGAAGAATATGCCAATGGTGCAATTCCCCTGATAAAAAGGGACAGCTACGAATCTTTTCATAATAAAGTCTACGCCACAGCGACTAAGATTGCCAATGAAGATCAGAAGGTTTATTTGAAAACGGAAGTCAAAAAACAAAAAATCAGGACGAGGTCAAAATAGGTTATTCGGGATCGCACAAGCTAAAATGAGCCGGGGGTCGGACCACGCTAACTTTCTGAAATAACAGTATTACATCCGTGGAAACAGCCCTTTGTATATCCTATAACGGCGGTTTTGGTATAAAAATGGACATTATTCAAATCAATCTATGGAATCGCCGAACAAGCGGATTAACTCTGATCCAAAAAGCTTGCGCTTTTTGTCCAGGTTATCCGTAGTGTTATGACAAAGAAGGATAAAAATGACTAAAAGCAAAGATCATTTAGTTTACCAATTCAAGATTAGTCTCACCGAAATAGAACCTTTAATTTGGAGAAGAATACAGGTGCCAGCCAAATATAGTTTCTGGGACCTGCACGTAGCGATCCAAGACGCTATGGGATGGTTGGACTATCACTTACATGCATTTCGCATTCGCCAAAAGCACAAGAGAAAATCCATCGAGATCGGTATTCCGGGAGACGAATGGGATGACTATACCTCATTACCAGGCTGGGAAATCCCGATTATCGATCACTTAACTGAACCGGGTCAACTTGTTGAATACGAGTATGATTTCGGTGACGGATGGAACCACGAGATCTTGTTTGAAGCGATTCTTCTCAAAACGAAAGGCACTAAATACCCTAAATGCGTAGGCGGAGAGCGAGCCTGCCCACCTGAAGACTGTGGCAGTATTTCGGGTTATTACCGCCTTATAGAAATCTTGCAAGACCCTACCCATGACGAGTATGAGGAGAATGTCGCTTGGCTTAAGGGGCATGCGAAGAACTATTACCCCTATGATCCTGATAAGTTCAGCCCAGAGGAGGTTCGTTTCGAAAACCCCAAGCGGCGGTGGGAAATAGCGTTCTCCCAAGATGGCGAAGGATAAGGTCATAACAAGGCGGTTGCACCTGATCGCAGGGGCCGGGCCGTTTTGAGAGGGTTTTAGTTTAAGTAGAATTTTGGCATTAAGAACATTTTGTGGAAGCTCCTGCGCCAGGTGAACCGCAACGTTCGCAATAAAAACAGGGGGAAACCTTAGTGGTGGGCAACAACACAGAAAGTGATGATTCGAAGCGGGATGTATTCATAAGCTATAGCCACAAGGATATTAAATGGGTCAAAGAATGCCTCCTACCCATGATCGAATCTTGGAAACTGGATTTTGCAATTGATCATGCGGACTTCCTACCCGGCAGGCGACTCGCCAGCACAATCCATGAATTCATAACGACCTCTAACCATGTGATATTCCTTTGCACTCAGGGCTTTATCGATTCGGAAAAAACCAAGGGGTCAAAAAACCAAGGGGTCAGGTCTCAACATTTGACATTTGAGGAAACAGAAGTATAGACTAGGGAACGGGTATTGATATATTGA
>JAQYWL010000487.1 GCA_030145035.1 Desulfobacteria bacterium
AACTGAAAAAGCAAGACCTGAAACCTGAACACCTGCCCGCCATTGCCAGACATGCCGGCATATAAGCTGAATGCTGTCTCAGGCGTTGGCAGGCGGGCTGAAACCTGAACACTGGTCAATAGGTGTAAACTACTTTATGGCGAAAATGAAGGATGCCGTTGATTGTTATGTTTCAATCATCAATCGCCAATCGTCAATCCAGAAACGCATTCCACTGCATTGAACCTGGGAGGACACACCTCCATGCAGGTGCCACACTTGATGCACTTGCTCTGATCGATCTCGTGCACCTGCCATTTAGCGCCGGCAATGGCATCGACCGGACAGGCCTTCAGACACAACAAGCATGCCTTACACCTGTATTCCTTGATGCGGTAAGCAATCAGAGACCTGCACACGAGGGCCCGGCAGCGCTTCTCGTGGATGTGTTCCTCATATTCCTCTCGAAAATACCTGATTGTGGAAATCACTGGATTCGGAACGGTTTGTCCCAGGCCGCATATGGAGCCTGCCTTCACGGCCTCGGCCAACTCCAGAAGGACCTCAATATCATCGGGTCTGCCCTCTCCTTTGGTAATGTCGTAAAGTATCTCAAACATCTGTCTTGTACCCAACTTGCACAACGTGCACTGGCCACAAGACTCGTTCTGGGCAAAATCGAGAAAATAGCGGGCCATGTTGACCATACAGGTCCTCTGATCCATCACAAGCATCCCCCCGGAACCCATGATGGATCCCACACGGGCCAAGGACTCGTAGTCCACAGGGAGATCCAAAAGACTATCAGGGATGCAACCACCAGAGGGGCCACCGGTTTGCACGGCCTTGAATTTGCTGTCTCCTCTGATCCCGCCACCAATATCAAATATGATCTCTCGCAAGGTCGTTCCCATGGGAACTTCCACAAGCCCTGTGTTTTTCACATTTCCGGACAGGGCAAAGACCTTTGTTCCTTTGCTTTTTTCCGTGCCTATGCTGCTGAACCACTTTGGACCCTTTAGGATAATGGCCGGAACACAGGCAAAGGTTTCCACATTGTTCAGCACAGTCGGCATGCCCCAGAGCCCGACGATGCTCGTGTTGGGTCGCGGGAGTGGTTTTGGAAAACCACGTTTGCCTTCTATCGACATGACCAGGGCGGTTGATTCCCCGCAGACAAAGGCCCCTGCGCCTTTCACGATCTCAATCTCAAAATCGAAGCCGCTTCCCATAATATTTCGGCCCAGGAGTCCAAGGTCGGTTGCCTGGGCAATGGCTGTGGCCATGTGTCGAACAGCAAGGGGATATTCTGCCCGCACATATATGATTCCCTTGCGGGCCCCTACTGCATAGCCTGAAATGATCATCCCTTCGATCACACTGTGGGGATCGCCTTCCATCACGCTGCGGTCCATGAAGGCTCCGGGATCACCTTCGTCGCCATTACAAATGATATATTTTTCCTCACCAGGAGCATTGCGCGAAGACTCCCACTTGAGTCCAGTGGGAAACCCCGCACCACCGCGGCCGCGGAGGCCCGAGTCCTTCATACAGACAATCACTTTCTCAGGGCTCAATTCGGAAATAGTTGTTGCCAACGCCTGATAGCCGTCAACCCTTATGTAGTCTTCGATGCTGGTGGGGTCAATATGACCGCAATGCCTGAGTACAACTCTTGCCTGTTTCTTATAGAAAGGGATGTCTGCCTCATGAATGCACTTTTCACCGGTGGTAGTATCTTCACACAGAAGCCTTTCAACAGTGTAGCCCTTGAGTAACGTCTCAGAAACTATTTCCGGAACGTCCTCTTTGGCTACATGGTGGTAAAATATATCTTCAGGGCCAACAACCACAATAGGCCCGTTCTCGCAGAACCCTCGACAGCCAGTCTTCTTGACAACGATCTCCTCATCGGGCTCTTGAGCTCTAATCTCATTTTCAAGGACTTCTTTCACATCCTGGCCTCCGGACGCCAGACAGCCCGTCCCACAACAAACAACCACGGTCCTCCTATCCGGATGTTCTTCCGCGAGAATAGATTCTCTTAGACGCTCCAGACTTTCAGGCGTCTCTATTTTGCCTCTGAAAATTGGTGGCATTATCCTTCTTTTTTCTTTGCGCCATCTTCATTGTTGGTCAGAATCTCAACGACCTTTCTCGCAGTGACCTGCGGATAAACGGTATCATCGACCACCATAATCGGAGCCAGAGCGCATGAGCCCAAGCATGCCACTCGCTCAAGACTGTATTTGTAGTCCTCAGTGGTCTGGCCAGTTTTGATCCCGAGGCGATGTTGAGCCGTTTCAAGAATGTCGCGGGCGCCACGCACATGGCAGGCGGTCCCCTGACAAACGCGTACAAGATGATCTCCGCGGCGTGTCAGATAGAAGTGGGCATAGAAGGTGGCGACGCTGAAGACCTCACTTGCCGAGAGTCTAAGAAAGTCGGCAATCTCCGCCAGAGCATCCTCCGGTAAATAGCCAAACTCCTCCTGGACCCTCTGGAGGATGGAGATCAATCCTCCTTTTTTTCCCTCAAAAACCGAAAGGATCTTTTTCAACCGTGGCTCGGGCATGCTATAGTCTTTCACCAAAAAGATTCAAGCTGTGTAATTAGAATTACTCAAGTCAATATAATTTTCCTTTTTTCGCCTTTCTTACACCAAATCTAATATCTATAATATCTAACCGCACAGGTCGAAAAGATTTTGCGATGGCTACCGTTTTCCCCGAAGAATTTCCTCGGCCACACGCACATCAGCAGGGCTTCCGATAAAGACCGGCACCCTCTGATGAAGGTGCCGGGGCTCGACATCGAGGACCCTTTCAAACCCTGTGCTTGCAGCCCCTCCTGCCTGTTCGACCACAAAGGCAAGCGGATTCACCTCGCACATCAGCATCAGCTTTCCGTGGGGTTTCAGGGGGTCCTTGGAATCTGCCGGATACATGTGAATGCCCCCCTTTCGCAGATTTCGGTGAAAATCTGCCACAAAAGACCCGGTATAGCGCAAGGTGTAAGGGCGGCCCGACTTGATGTCCGGGGTCTTGAAGTACTCAACTAAATTCTGGACTTTCTCATCCCAGAAATAGTAGTTCCCCTCGTTGATGCTGTAAGTCTTTCCCTTCTCAGGTATCCGGATGTTTTCGTGGGAGAGAAGAAACTCGCCGATCCTACGCTCAAGTGTGAAGCCGTGAACGCCAGTTCCGGTCGTATAAACCATCATCGTGCTTGAGCCGTAGATGAAATAGCCAGCGGCAAGCTGCTTGTGACCAGGCTGCAAGGCATTTGCCATGAAACTCATGTCTCCGGAGTTTTCCTTCTTGAGGATCGAAAAAACCGTCCCAACGTCAATATGGACATCAATATTGGTAATCCCTCCAAGTGGATCGAAGACCAGGATGTAGTCTCCTTTGGCATACTTTGGCGGAATGGGAATCAGATCAGTCTCTTTTTTGGAGGCCATGCACCACAGATGGCCAATGTGACTGACGCGATTGATGATCGTGGCGTTGGCAAACTCCACCAGCTTCTGGTAATGTTCTTCGTCCACACTCTCGGTCCCAACAAACCCCAAATCCTCGGTCAGGTTTGCCTTGTTTACCTTCTGGGCAATGATCTTTGCCGCCACCGTCAGTTCTGACAGCAATGACGTAAAGGCACCGGTCGCCTCAGGCCGCTCTTTTTGCTTGGCTAAGATGTGTTCAGTTACGGTTATCCCTTTGGCCATTTTCCACTCCTTTTCAAATAGTCATTGGTCATCAACCAACACGGGAGTTAAGGCGTAAGCCTTTCATCCGGAGGAACTTACGTAAGCCCTAAGAATAAAATCCTTACAGTTCCAACCACGAATCCGCATAGAGGGAATGCCCCAGAAGCACCTTTGCAGTCTTCACATAGTTCTGAGCTTCCTTGCTGAGGCTGTCCGTATCTGGTTCATCCCCGTCCACCACTTGATATACCAAAGCAGTGATCTCCGGCCTCTTGCCCCGTGCGATTTCATGCAGATCCTTGTCAAAGGCGTCCACGATACAGGATTTCATCCCGAACTTTTCGAGCATGATCATGTAAGTCTGATTAAGGATGGGCCGGAGATCATCCGGCGCTCCATTAGAAACATTCGAAAGCCCACACGTGGACCTGCAACCAGGAGCCAGCACCTCTGCCATCATATCGAGCTCTGACATGAACTGATTGCATTCGAGCAGTTGATTCTGCTGGACACTCACAGGTGTTATGATCGGATCGACCCAGATATCTTCTCCTGCCACACCAGCCTCCGCAGCCCTCTGAAGTATGTCGGCAGTTAGGGCTCCCCGCTCGGCCGCATCCCTGGGCATCCCCTCGGGCCCCCAAAGCAGCGCAACCATGCCTGCTTCGTATTTTGTGACTAGAGGGATCTGCGCCTCCATCCTTTCGGGACGGCACATGATAGAATTAATAACCGCCTTGCCCTGCTTGTTTTCGTAAACCTTCAGGCCGGCCTCGATAGCCTTCACATTGGTGGTGTCCAGATAGAGAGGCAGATCCACGACTTCCTGGACGGTTTTTACCATCCACTCCATCAGTTCCTCCCCGCCCTTTCTGGCAGGGCCTAAGTTGATATCGATATAATCCACCCCTGCTTCTACCTCGGCCACAGCCAGGTCTTGTATGGGCTTTGGGTTCCTCTCCTTCATGGCTTGACCGATTGCCTTGACCATTACATTTAGGTTTTCACCGATCAGAATCATGAGTCCTCCTCCAAAAGAAAGTGCCTAAAGTGAGCTAAAGTGCCTAAAGTTAGAAAAACAAAACCAATCTCTTTAAAAAGGTTTCTTTAAGTCCCGCCCGACTTCGCCTGGACCTACCCGCCGGTGCCAGGGTTTGGCAGGTGGACGAAGTCCTGGCGGGCGGGCCTCAACTTTAGCTCACTTTAGGCACTTTAGCTCACTTGCGTCTTAAGCGCTCCATTCTTTCAAATAAGCCGGTATATGGGCTGATTCCCTCGGCCCCACCAGAACCTCCCAGTCTCCGAGTTCCTCTTCGAGATCTCCGGAGATGGCCGCAGCATAACCTGGTATGATGACCTTCTTATGCCTGACCTTGTCCATGATGCCGCATTTTTTGAGAGACATACCCACTGCGTCCCCCACAAATTTTCCAGCGGCCCAGGCGGTGAGTACAGAGAGCCCCTCAGTGTCCACGATAACCAGCCATGCCGGAACGCGGCTCGTTTCAATCTCGCCCGACACAATGAAATATGTGAGCGAGAAGTTGCAGGAGACCAATACGGGCGAGTCCTCGTTCGGTCCTCCGATTTCATAGATTCCCGGGGAGGTGGCCATGGGGCGCTGTGGATCCGTATAGATGTTCATACGGGCCAGCAGCAGCGGAAACAGAGTGTGCCCCTGGATGTCCGAAAGGACAACGATGCCGCCGTACTTTGCCACAAATATAGAGGCAATCAATGCCTCTTGCACCAAATCATCGGCCATCTCACACGGCAAGGCTATGGTCGGAAAACCAAGGGGTTTGTATTTCTTGAGAAGGGCCCCTCGACGGATAAGTATCTGGTCTTCAAAGGCTTTCCTGACACCTCGCGCTCCTGAGTCAATGACCACATCTTTCAAACCACCTTCGGTCAGCTTTGTCGTCAGGGTTGAGACTTCATCAAGGCCATCCCCCTTGACGGCCAGAGGACACCCATGCTCTTTGGCCAGGCTGGCCATGCTGTCCGCGTTTTGGCTGGTTGCCGCATAAATAAGCGGTTTGCGATCTGCGCACGCCTTCAGACCGGCCTCCATCACGCCGGGGTCCTCGCTCATGAGGATGATGCCACCGTCTGTTTCATTTTTCACCCTTGTAACCAGGGCCTCAAACTTGCCACCGTTGGCAGAGAGCGATTTCACGGCAATAAGATCCGCCCTCAAGGTCAAACCTACCCGTTCGTACTCCAATGCCTTGAATCGATCGAGGCGGCCGGCCACCTCCTCATCACCCATCTCATCTGTGACAAGAACAGCTATGCCAGGAGGATTCAGGAAGGTCTTTTCGTGGCGAAAGAGCACAGTTTCGCCACCAATCTTCAGTTTCCTCTCCCCTGCGCCAATCTCTACCACTGCGATGGGAGGCGCCGCAGCATCAGCCAACTCTGCCTTGGCCTCTTCTGTAACATAGGGGCAGGCAGCCAGTTCTGCCTTGGCCGCAGCCAGGTTCATGGCAAATGCCAGGCAGGTGGGCACCCCGCATTCCCCGCAATTGGTCTTGGGCAGGAGTTTGTAAATCTGGATTCCGGTTAAAGCCATTTTGTTCCTCCATTATTAGTCATTGGTCATTGGTCACTGGTCACTGGTCATTGGTTATTATATACGAGGACATAAATATTTGGGCACCAACTATTGGGCAGTTTCAAATGCTTTCGTAGGGGCGGGGTTTATCCCCGCCCGAAAAGCCTGATTCATACGGCCATGCGGGCGGGCATAAAGCCCGCCCCTACATTTCTTGTCACTTGTCATTGGTTATTCTTGTTGCCATCCGCCTCTTGCTATTCTTTATTCCCTAATGACCAGTGACAAATGACAAATGACAAATGACAAATGACCTTACTCCAGCAGCGGATCCATAGTCAGGGCAGGATGGCCCTTTTCCTCCAGAAAGGGGAGGATTTCCTCTTCGGAAGTACCTATGGTTTCATCGGCAATCATATCCAGCAAATCCGGGATGCCAATCTCTTCAGCACGCTTTTTGAGGCGTTCCCCAATCTCCTCCTTCAAATGCTTTGGCATCCAGACCAAACGCTTGATCCCGCCATCACCAATGATCCATTTCCTCTGAGTGATGTTGTACTTGCCGTGCCCCACAAAGCCCGGCACACTCATCCCACCCCCGATGGTTCCGGCAAGGGTGGTAAACTTCATGCCGCAGGGAGTCATCCCCCTATAATCACGATCCACGGTCATGACACCGTTGCAGATGGGAAGTATTGCAGCAATGCATTCACAACACCCGCAGGTCGTCATGGGGTCGTGCACAATAGTGTAAAAATTATAGTGATCCAGGGCCTGGCGCGAGGCCTTGTAGAGGAACTCGTTGCACCCTTTCCACTGCCCAAATTTTGCATCCAGGCAGTCCCCCTTCTCCACAGGCTGATTAGGACCCGTAGGATTGATCTCATAGGAGGCCTTACAGTCCATCCAGTTGTAGGCACCACACAGCCCGGTCCTCTCCGGGCTGATAATGCACACATGATTGGGTGCAAAGGACTGACAAAGTGTGCAGGAGTAATAGATATCCGTGGTCTCATCCGTCATCCCTTCTATCCGGGCGTCTCGATACCCGTAAACCCCCCTTGCCTTTTTCAGGATCTCTCTTACCTTATCCTCTTCTGTATAGAGTTTGACCTGGACCTTATCAAAGATAGCGCCAAAATCCTGATGAAACTTTGCGTGCAGAATATCCCCGATGTGTTTGAGCTTAAGGCCTTTTGCGGCAGCAGCCTTGGCCATCCTTATCCAGGCGATGTCTCTCTGGCCGATGTGCATAAGACCCTGGGCGTAGTTGACAAAGTGGTGAATCTGCCTTTCGAGGATAGGCTCAAAGTCTTCCTGCATTTTCCTGCCCGCAAACTCAACCGCGATGGCCAACGGGAGCGTTGCCCCTGGCTCCATATCATCAACATCCGGACCGAACAGCTCGATCTTGCCATCCTCCACCTCGTCCATTTCCCTGGTGGTGGCCCATTCCACAGCTTGTGTCTTACCGCCACCACATTCTAAGAATAGGTCATCCTTGCGGACGCGCTCTCCTTCAAAGGCAGGTCCGTAAGATACCGGTACGGGAACTTTTGCCACGGCGACTTTCAGTCCCCTGACCTCAACGGCTCTAGCTACCAGTTGGTCATAGGGTACATTGGACACTACATGCTCGTAGGT
>JAQYWL010000550.1 GCA_030145035.1 Desulfobacteria bacterium
ATGAGAAACTCGTAGATGCGGGCAAAGCGCCTGTAAAGTTTTTCCTCCAGTTCGGCGGTATGTTCAGCCAATTCTTTCACACAATTAATCTGCTCTTCGATCAGCCGTCGCTCATAAAGGTAATTCTGAAGGACCTCTTCCTTGACCTCTTGGGTCAATGCAGAAACGATGTCATCTTGCATGATTTCTTGATAAGGACTCGAGTTTGCGGGATCTTTGCCGTCGATTTCTTGTTTTCATCTGGCGATCATGGCCCGCATGCGATCAGAAGCGTTCTGGGCATAATCGGCAATGTCAGCTATAATCTCCACCAGCCGGATCAGGTGAAATACGACGAGGGGGTCTTTTCGTGTAGTTGACCCATCAAACGGCTGTGGCCACAATGTCGGTAACGGTCTAGTGCCTTAAGGCTAGATACAATTCTGGCTCGCAACGGATTTACCCTCCTCCTGTTAACAAAATCATCCCGGCCGGCATCATTCTGAAAGATTGCTCTACGTTCAATTCCTCGGCAGATGATGTGATGTAGCGCGCCCGGTGTGTCTATACGAGCTCTTCGCGGCATATTCGACCCTTTATCACATTTCGCCACCAATGGAAACGCATAAACACATGGCTGTCCCCCTTCCTCCCCATAGCACCTCTTCGATTTGCCTTCTTAGAGCAATTTGATTCCTATAGCGCTCCGTTCCATCACCGTTAGCTACTCCATTTCCCCATAGATATCGAAAACCTCCGATTTTGGGATTTGAGACTTCAAGATCTTGAAGAGGTTGGTGACTGCGTTTCTAGTACTATTCAGTCGGTTGCAATAGTGCCGAGCCAGTTCTGTCATTACTTCCAAGCCGAGGTGGGGATCGCGCCTAATGATTTCTTGGAGCCCGGCTGAGTCTATGGCTAAAACCTTTGTACTTCTTGTGCACTTGGCTGTCACATTATAGATGCAAGGTTTCACGAGGGAGGCCGGACCTAACAGACTCCCCGGTTCGCCCAGCTTCTCAGCCATCAGGTCCATTTCGTCTACAGTCTCACTCCTCAGAGTAACGAAGCCATCCAAAAGTACATAGAGCGTCTTTGCCCTCTGCCCGCGTTTGAAGATTTCTTCACCTGGCTCAAAGCTCTTTTCCTGGCCGAGTTGGATAATGGCCTTCAGTTGATCATCGGACAGGGGTTCGAACAAGCTCACCTTTTTCAAGTCATGTAAGGTTGTCATAGCACCTCTCTTCCAATTACGTTTCGGAATTTCTATCCGCCTACGGCGGACTGATTTCAAAGCCGACCCTGGCCCAAACTCAATGTAACCTGCAATTCCTACCAGCGTCGCCTATCCATGCCTGGTATCACACCACTTTTTTGGGAAGTCTAACAATGAAGCGTGTAAATGGTTTTCCGTTCCCATCTTTCTTGCTAATAATCTTTATTGTTCCTTTATGATTCTCAACAATCAGTTTTGCAATAGGAAGACCCAATCCAGTCCCTTTGTCCTCCTTTCCCACTACTTTGTAATAGTAGTCGAATATCCTTTTCCTGTGCTGTTTTGGTATGAACGTATCACTCCTCACACTAAAAGACACGTTTTCATCGTCCTCTTTTGTAAAAATGGTAATCCGGCTGTTGTCGGGGGAAAAATTGATCGCGTTATATATGAGGTTGCTTAGAACAGTAGATATTCCTTCCTCTTGTCCTTCAACAAAGATATCTTTTTTGTAGTAAGATATTTTTATGTTCTTTATCTCAGCTAATGGTTCAACTTTTGAGATTATGTCTTCTATTAGCGAATTCAAAGAAAAAGGTGCAACACTCATTCTGTATTGGGGATCTATCACTTCCAAGAGCTTAATGAAATCGTTTATGCATTCTTCTATTCTGTATTCTTCTTTGGCTATTATCTTCGAATAGTTAAGTAGTTTGTCTAAGTATGTGTTTCTCTGTTCAGGCTCTATTGTGGTATATAGCTTTTCTATAATTCCTGGAAATCTTTTCGTATAACCACCAATAATGGTCAAAGGATTTCTAAGTTCATGGACTAATGTGTTTAACACTTTTATACGCTCTTCCTGGATAAGGCTCAATCGATCCCTCATCTGTCGATACTCGTTAAAAAAACGGGCCCTGGCGATCGCCTGTCCAATCAACTCTGCTGTTTCCACTGAATAGAAAAAGTCATCCTGAGAAATTGCTGTCCCATTTCTCCCAGAATCAATAACCATAACCCCGAACTTTTCTTCTACGGAGCTATTGGCATCCTTATATTTGATCGGAATAATAGCCTTAATTCTTATTCTTCTCTTCAGAGTGTGATCAAATTCTGCTATTTGGGCTTCATCGGTAATATTGATTGCCTCTCCTTTTTCAAAAGCCTCCCAAACAATACTGGTCCTTACTACAATAATCCCTTTATGCAGTTCTTGTCTGTAATCTCCCGCCCATTGCTTAATAGTCAAATCTCCCCGATCATCGAGAAGATAGATCCGTACCCTCTTTCTTAGTCGATCAGAAATAAATGAAATACTCTTGGCAACAATAACATCAACGTCAAAATTAAGATTTATTAGCCTGGATATCTCAAAAAAGTCTCTATGTTTTTCTCTACATGATATCATCTCTTATCCTTATTTATTTTTCTGATTGTCGTGACCTGGGCTGATTCCCATACATAGATAACATGTGCCCCGCGGAGGGGGCACGCTACAGGAGTGTGTAGCCTGGAAGCCCCATCTCCCACAATATGTGCCCTATTCTTGTATTACATACTCAGATTTTTTGAAACAAATATATGAAACATCGTGCCCTTTTGGGTTCCTGACTCAAATCAAACTGCCGGAACACCATACTTGTCTTTAGCTGGCATAGCCACATCCGATCAAGACTTCATATCCACCTTACACCTTCCAAATCGACGACGTTCATCATACTGCTAGGAATACCGTTGTCAACTCCCAGTTGTTGTTCCCAGCACCTCTTTATATACCTCAACCATCTTCAGTGTCTGTCTTGCCCATGAATATCTTGAAGATGCGACCTCTGCGGCCTTCTTCCCCTTTGTGAGCTTTGCATTTGCCCTGATGCGGAAAGCGGGACGTTCATAAATAAATAAGTATCTCAATCAACCACTTGATATTTATTGTGTTTAGCTGTTCGGTCACTTCCGTGCCTTTTAGGCTTGGGGTCTTCATTCTTGACAAAAAGGGGTAAGAGGGGACTTTGGTGTAGTAATCATTTGAAGAGAGGAGGCAACTGGAATGACTCGTGTTTGGTATGAAAACCCTAAAATTATTCTACTCATAGTTCTTATAGTCCTTTCTCCGGGCATTGCTAAAATTATCACATCTATTGTTAAGGCTATTTTTTAATTGGAGCCAATGGGGACGTAGATAAACAAATAAGTAAGTGTCATAACATCTAAAAATAACTAAAGAACCAACTTGCCGTGGCCATGGTTTAATAATATGTGGCGGTTCATGTTAAGATACTCGTTCACCATGCCAATAAGAGAGAGAATCTCAAAACCACATCCGCCTGCAACCAGCCAATCCCCCGATGAAGCCGGTCATTCTCCACAACCACGAGATCACCATTCTCGGAGTGGTGGACGCGGTGATCCGGAAATACAGGTACCGCTAATCAGCCCGAAAACAATCGGAATGCTCTCCAAATCCGTTGACAAATCATGCCCTTAAAGCTAACCTCCCGCAAAAACCAAACCTGAGGCGAAGCCGACCCGCCTGCCACTGCGAGGCACGAGCGGGCAGGTATCCTTAACCTTCCTCTTCGTCTCGCTTTGTGATTTCAGTTTGGAG
>JAQYWL010000228.1 GCA_030145035.1 Desulfobacteria bacterium
AAAACTCCCTGCATAGCCGGTCAACAAACGCCTCATCACTGTTGATAGTCCGACATCTCCCGTGCGAAATAAAAAATGGGCATGATTTGTCATCAATGCCCATCCGTAACAAGCCATCTTGGCCTCCGGCAAAATAGTACTCAACCGGTCAATAAAATCGTCACGGTCGTTGGTGTCCAAAAATATCTTACGACGCTCTATACCCCGGATAATTACATGATGCACTACCCCTGGTGCGTCCAATCGAGCTAATCTTGGCATGAAGCGTTACATACCATCAAACCAGCTCCATGTCATGTTACTTATTTAATTAGTGTCCGTCCCCCTTGCCCCTCACACCCTCTTAACGAAAAGCGGATTTTACGAATGAGTATCGGTCAAAGATGGCCTGAAGCTGAGATGCCAAAATGGCAAGTTGTTTTTGCGCGAGCCCTAAGTCCGCTTTGCCTTATGTACGGCCTCGAGCAGTTCTTCGATTTTATACGGTTTGGAAAGGACACTGCTAAAACCGTATTCTCTAAACTCGGACATTACCGGATCAGTAGAATAACCACTTGAAACAATCGCTTTTGCCTGAGAATCTAGTTGGACAAGTTTTTCAATCGTTTCCTTACCCCCCATACCACCAGGAACGGTCAGATCCAGTATAACAACATCAAAAGGGACTTGAGATTCTTGAGCTTGTCTATACAACGCTATTGCTTCGGCGCCATCTTTGGCCACCTCCACCTCATATCCGATATGCTTAAGCATCCCGCTCGCAACATCTCTCACTATCTCCTCATCGTCCATTATGAGAACTCTCCCCTTTTCGCCACGGACTATCTCTTTTGCACTCTTTTCTGTCAGGACTTCTTTTTCGGATGCCGGAAGAAAGATATGAAACGTTGTTCCTACGCCCGATTCAGATTCTGCGGTAATGTACCCATGGTGTTTCTGGATGATGGAATAGGAAATTGCAAGCCCGAGGCCGCTCCCCTTCTTTCTAGTGGTGAAATAGGGATCAAATATCTTTTGCAGATGCTCCTTAGGTATTCCGGTTCCCTGGTCTTGTATCGATATCTTTACGTACTTTCCACCTTCCAGAGGCAGACGCTGTTTCGTCCCCTCTGTTCCGAGAGTTGCATTTTCAGCACACACCTTAATTGTTCCGCCTTTTGGCATAGACTTTACCGCATTGATGACCAGATTATTGATGACCTGAGTCATCTGTCCCTCATCCATTTCAACCGGCCAGAGGTCTTCCGACATGGAAAATTCGCACCGGGCATTGGAGCCAGTCAGGGCAAAAATAGTCGCATCTCTTAACAATTTTGTGACAGAGGCTGTTTTCACAATCGGCTGCCCGCCTTTGGAAAAGGTAAGCAATTGCTGAGTCAGATCTTTCGCCCGAAGGGATGCTTTTTCTGCTTCGATTAATTTTTCAAAAAACTTATCTTCCGGATTTGCAAATATCTTTGCAAGGGAGATATTGCCCAGAATTCCGGCGAGGATATTATTGAAGTCGTGAGCAATACCGCCAGCGAGGATACCGATCGATTCAAGTTTCTGGACTCTTAGAAGCTCTCCCTGCATCCGCTTGCGCTCGGTGATGTTCCGTATGATCACGATGATCTGATCCTCCAGCAGTGGCAACAGCCTCGCTTCATAAAAATTTTCTTGTTTCTGTATCATCATTGAATACTCTATGCTGACGATCGACTTTGTCTCACGCACTTGATGAATAGCTTCAAGAAACTTGTTGCCAGGCTCCTCAAAAGGAACATCATGGATGCGTTTCCCAATCAAATTTTCCAGGGGGATATATAAATCAGTTTTGAGTCCTCCCTTGCAGTCCAGGATTGTGCCCTTATCGTCGAGTCGAAAGAACAGATCCGGGAATGCCTGAAAAATCGCCCGCAGTTCCGAATTCGCCTGAAGAAGTTCTTGAGAGCTCAACTCCAGTGAGCGTTCAAGCATGTTCCGGTCATTGTCAGATTGCCAATAAGCATTGTTAACCGCTTCAATGAACCCCTCCCACTCTTTGGGCATGAAATCATGGCCACCGAAATAGCGCTTAAGCTGGCGCTTCAATAGACTGTGCATCTGTTCCATAGGCTATTTCTCCGAAAATGTCGTGATGGTCATTGTCTGGTTATGCAGAGCACATTTGGCGCCGGGGGTAAACGGTGAAATCTCCCCGTAAGAATAAAATCCTGACAGAATCGTTCGGTCACCCAGTACTTCACGAATACCTTCCACCTCTTCTTCGATCCTCTGCCTCAAAACCATCTTCCGACCGACACAACTGATAAGAATCGCCAAATCTGGAGATGAAGAGCCTATGGCTTCGTAACTGACCCTGGCCGCTCCCACAGCCCCGTCGACCAAACGGTCAAAATTAGCCTTCATCAAGCGCGCGTAAGCCCCCTCGGGAACATCCCCTGCAAACGTCATGCTTTGCTCTTCTTCGTCGATGGATAAAATCGTGCGGACCAACCCGGCCTCACTTTCTTTGGTCCGGAGACTCAATGGGAAAAGGAGCCCGGTAGCCGGCAAACCCTTGGCATGATCGCCCAGATATTTTTTGTACAATTCCAACGCCGACTTGCCGTCCAATTCATACAAAATGTTTCCTTTTGATCGCGTAATCAACCTTTCAGGACCGAATGGATCCCAACCGCCCAGAGAGCTGTAACCGACTTTAAGCTGGCTTCCGTAAAAGCCCAGAACAGCAATAGCACCACTCTCGGGCTGTCCATCCCAGAATACGAGCGTCTCCTCGAAACGCTCACCGTCTCCGGAGAGCCCGCCTGTAACAGTGACCCCCTCAGGCAGATTTTTCACTAGCCCGTTAACCAGGTCACTGCCGTTTATCTTAAGTCCATCTGAAAGCACAAGCACATGTACCAGCTCTTCTTTATCAAGTGAACCGGCCAGAAACTCACCCGCTTGAAAGCTGTTCTCTACTTCGTTCAGGTTGATTCGAGCTCCTTTCACCTGAGTAGATTCAAAATTGATAGCTGTGGCTATCAATGAATCATCAGTTACCTGGGTGCCGTAAATTTCTCCGGCTGTTGAACAACCGAAAACAAGGGCCTTCGGATAGGCATTCTTGATTTCACCAAAACACTTTTTTGCTTTTAGTATCAAGGTGCTGCCAAACAGCAAAACCAGCTGGGCTGATTCACCTAATTCGTCCGGCGGTTCAGGTTCCCATCCTCTTTCGTCTGTCCATCTCTTTTGCTCAATTTTCATATCATACTCCTTTATTGCTACCTACCCCGACTTTCCTACGCTATAGGATGCCCCCCTTTGGCTCCCAGAAAATGCAAAGGGGGAAAAGGGGGAAAAGGGGGAAAAAGGGGTCCATTTGTAAATAAGCAAGGCATCCAGGCAATCTGTAGCTTCTCTCTTTAGCTATCTTTTCTCGTTTTGTTACTGGGCTCATCGCGTCACAAAAAGGC
>JAQYWL010000317.1 GCA_030145035.1 Desulfobacteria bacterium
AATCCGCATTCCGCAATCCGCAATCGTCTTATTCCCCAATCCAAAATCCAAAATCGAGAACACCCGATGTATCTTGCTTGTCAAACCCTTTTTTGTTATAAGTAAATCATGGTGCGTTCTCGGAATCGATCTCACGTCAAAGAGATAAAATCCAGACGGGGCAGGAAGGGAACCCTGGGAAGGTTTCTCTATCTTTTGTACGGGACCGTCATGGTCCTGTCTCTCCTAACCGGACTTTTTCTGGGAGGGGTTTATTTCTACTTTACAAGAAATCTTCCCAGGATATCCTCTTTGGGGGATTACCGCCCGCCTATTATCACCACAGTCTACTCGGATGACATGCGCAAGATTGCCGAGTTCTCCAATGAACGAAGGATCGTGGTTCCCCTTTCCAAGATGCCAAAGATGCTCATCAGTGCCTTTGTTGCGGCCGAAGACGCTCGCTTTTTCAAACACGAAGGAGTTGACCTTTTCAGCATCACCCGGGCATTTCTAAGAAACATCGAAGCAGGCACCATCATTCAGGGGGGAAGCACTATAACCCAGCAGGTTGCCAAGTCTTTCTTCCTGTCACCTGAAAAAAGCTATTCCCGCAAGGTACGAGAGGCGATCCTCGCCTATCGTATAGACAAGGCCTTTTCCAAGGACGAGATTCTCTTCCTCTATCTCAACCAGATATATTTAGGACACGGTGCTTACGGTGTTGAGGCTGCCGCTGGAAACTATTTTGGAAAATCAGTGGCCGATCTTAATCTGGCCGAATGCGCAATGCTGGCCGGCTTGCCGCAGGCCCCCAGTCGTTATTCTCCGTTTTTGCATCCCAAAAAGGCGAAGCAGCGCCAGGTCTATGTCTTAAATCGGATGATCAATGAAGGATATATTACAAATGTCCAGGCAACCGAGGCCATCGACACACCGCTTGATATCAAGCCCAGACGCAACTGGTACATCGAGGAGGTCCCTTACTACACTGAATACGTGCGGAAGTATGTGGAGGAAACATATGGTCGGGATGTCCTCTACAAGGAGGGCCTCACAATATACACGGCTGTGAACATCGAGACGCAAAAAGCAGGCCAGGCCGCCTTAAACCACGGGCTACAAGCGCTGGATAAAAGGCAGGGGTATCGGGGCCCGCTCAAACACCTGGAACAGGAGCACTTTGAGGCCTTTTCTCAAGAGATCCAAAGAACCCTTGAAAAACACCCGCTGGAAAAGGAGAGCATCATCCAGGGGGTGGTGATTGCAGTCAATGATGGTGAGCAAAAGGCCACGGTTCGCATCGGAAGCGAACAAGGAGACCTTCGTCTTGAGGACATGAGGTGGGCAAGGAAACCTGACACGGAGATTGCCTACTACGACGCAAGGGTGGAAAATGTCAGTGATGTTCTGAAGGTAGGCGATGTGATCCTGATAAGCGTAAAGGATCAGCAGAAAGAGACCGGGCTGTGGGATTTATCCCTGGAACAGAGACCTGCTGTGGAGGGGGCACTCCTTTGCATGGAGGCCGAAACCGGCTACGTAAAGGCTATGATCGGCGGTCGAGACTTCAAGGTGACGCAGTTTAATCGCTCCATACAATCGAGGCGTCAGCCCGGTTCGGCCTTTAAGCCGATTATTTACGCCGCTGCCCTCGATAAGGGCTACACACCTGGAACCATCGTCATAGATGCCCCAATCGTATTCGAAGATACGGAAAATGAATTCACATGGAAACCCAGGAACTACGAAGAAAAGTTTCACGGTCCCACTCTTTTCCGGACTGCTCTGGCCATGTCCAGAAACGTAGTCACTGTCAAGATTCTCAAGGATATCGGCATAGATTATGCGATCGAGTATGCCCAAAAATTAGGTATCCAATCGAAGCTTAGTAGGGACCTTTCCCTGGCACTCGGCTCATCAGGAATCTCACTCCTTGAACTGGTGCGCGCATATGCCATTTTCAACAATCAAGGATATCGGGTAAAGCCGTGCTTTACTACCAAGATACTCGATCGGGATGGGAATATTTTAGAGGAAAATCAGCCTGAAAGCGAGAAAGTTATTGAGAAAAGCACGGCGTATATCATTACCAATCTCCTCCAGGGGGTGGTTCAGCACGGAACCGGCCGTCGAGTCAAGGCCCTTGATCGGCCCGTAGCGGGCAAGACCGGTACAACCAATGACCTGCACGATGCATGGTTCGTAGGATATACCCCGGGCTGCGTCACAGGGACCTGGGTAGGCTTTGATGAAGAGAAACCACTCGGCCTTGACGAAACGGGTTCCAGGGCTGCCAGTCCCATTTGGCTGGAGTTTATGCAGGCAATCCTCAAAGACAAGCCTGTACGGGTCTTCCAGGTGCCGGACGGTGTAGTCTTTGCCAAAATAGATGTGGAAACCGGACTCCTGGCAGTTCCTGAATCACAGGAGACCCTCTTTGAATGTTTCAAGGAAGGAACGGTTCCCACCGAATACACGAAAAAGCCCGGTTCTATCACTGAACCGAGCCAGTTGTTCAAATCCGATATGTGACGGCTTCGTAAAAAGTCCATCTGCGGCGTTGTGCTTCATCTTTCGTCATTGCGACGTACCATAAGTACGCCTCATTCCTCAAAATTCGCACGCCTTGCATATGAACTTTTTACTTTGCCGTCGATATGATGACTTCTTACGAAGTCATCATATGTGACAGGGACAAAAGCTCCCTGCGACTACAGAATCCGCACTCTTCGGTTTTCCACCTCCTCCAGCAAGTCCTTGGACGTATAAAGGACCACGAACTTCTCTTCCAGTTCTTTGACCAGATCCCTGAGCTTCTCTTCCGGCAAAGAGCTGCTGCGTGTGTAGACATTCAGACGTCCCTCTTCAGCGGTTTCGCGTGTGGACAAAACGCTCACAATGCGCCCTCCGTAAGAGCGGATCACGTCAGCAGCTTCTCGGATCGAACCCGCACGATCCTCGAGGCTGAAAGCAAATTGAATGCCGCCAGTATAGACTCCGGCAATATTGATCAGGACCTTAAAAATGTCGGTTTGTGTGACAATGCCGATCAGGGCACCCTTGTTGTTGATGACCGGAAGCGATGAGATCTTGTTCTCAAGCATCAGAATGGCAGCAAATTCCACGGTCTCATCTGGCCTGACATACGCCAAATTTGTAATCATCAGGTCCTTGATCTTGATGGAAGAAAGGAGATAATTCAACTCATACACATCTAGAGTGGTTGCCTTGGATGGTGCGGCGTCTTTCAGATCCCTGTCACTGACAATGCCCACCAGTTCGCCTTTCTTGTTCACCACAGGCAAGCAGCGGATCTTTTTTTCCTTCATGATGATCGACGCCTTCATCATGGAGACGTCCTCATCTATGGTAATGACGTCAGTCGTCATCCACCCTTGTACTAACATAACACATTACTCTCCCTTTAAGATTTTGCTAATATGGACACTAAGTATTAGGTAACCTTTCCTTTGTCAAGAACAACACGATTCGTTATTCGTTATTCGTTATTCGTTATTCGATTGAATATTGAATATTGAATATTGAAAAATGGATATCAACCGATCAACAATCTTCAATCATCAATCATCATTTCCCTGGCGTGATCCAGGGTCTTCCTGGTAGTTTTCACCCCTCCCAGCATACGAGCCAACTCTTTCACGCGGGCCTCTCCATGCAAGGGCGTAATCGTGGTCCGCGTACGCCCTCTGTAAGTCCTTTTGGCAACCTTGAAATGATCCTTCCCAAAACGAGCCATCTGGGGCAGGTGTGTGATGCAGATCACTTGATGAAAACGGGCCAGGGACTGGAGCTTCCGGCCCACGACTTCGGCTATACCACCGCCGATGCCGGCATCTACCTCATCAAAGATCAGGGTCTCCACGGACTCCTTTGTCGCCAGGATCGCCTTCAACGCGAGGATAATCCTGGAGAGCTCACCGCCTGACGCGATCTGGACAAGTGGCCTCAAATCCTCACCCACATTGGGAGCAACCAGGAAATCAACACGGTCTATACCCGTAGCCTCTATACCGCTGTTGTCCAACAAAAAATGAGGATCTGCACTCTCATCAACCGGGCTGGATTTGAACCTTACCTCAAACCGGGTTCCCGACATCCCCAGCGAGGCCAACTCATGCTGAACCTTGGCCGACAGTCGTTCCGCAGCTTTTCTCCTCTTCTCGGATAGCTCACGGCACAGCTTGCAGAGCTTCTCATACGACTGATCAAGCTTTTCCTCCACCTCGGCTATTCGCTCCGGCAGGAACGATATATGTTTTAGCTCCTCTTCAGCCTCCTTGCCGTGGGCCAGGACCGATTCAAGGGAGCCCCCATACTTTCGCTTTAGTCTCTGAAGCAGATCGAGCCGGAGTTCTACAGCTTCCAATCGGTCGCTATCAAAGATAACGTTCTGCAAATAACCCCGCATCTCATTGGCAATGTCCTCCAACTCAAAAGAGGCCGACTCCACCCTGTTTGCCACAGCACCCAGGGCCTGATCAATCCGACCGAGTGCTTGAAGCTCTCTTCCAACCTCGGTCAGATGTTCCAGGACTGCCCCCTGTTCACCGTAGAGGCGGTCCACACACCTGCCGACAGTCTCATACAGACGCTCGGCATGCTTCAGGCGTTGACGTTCTTGTTCAAGGGCCTCGTCTTCCCGGGGGACTATTTGGCTCTGGTCGATCTCGCGACACTGAAATTCAAGAAGTTCACGGCGCTCGGATTGTTCCGTTAGTTGACGCTTCAGGGTGGCTCGCCTCCTGATCAGTGGAAGCATCTCTTGATAAGACACGGAGACCTTGCCACGAAGTTCGGTCAACCCCCCAAACTGGTCAAGAACTAGAAGGTGGTGCTCCGGTTTTAGTAGACTCTGGTGGGCATGCTGACCAGAGATGCTGGCGAGGTGCTCGTTGATCTGAGAAAGCATCTGCACAGTGGCCAGCCGGCCATTGATGTAGATCTTATGGCGGCCGTTCCTCTGAATGATGCGACGGACCAACAAGCCTTCTGACAGGTCGAAACCCTGTGCCCGGGCAGCCCTTGCTGCCGGACTTTCAGGCGGTACCTCAAACAGTGCTTCAAGCTCGGCCGTCTCTTCAGAGGTCCGGATCAGTTCGGGCGAGGCACGGCTTCCCAGGATCAGATTCACGGCATTTATGATAATCGATTTTCCGGCGCCCGTCTCTCCGGTCAATACGGTGAGCCCTTTGTTAAAGCTAATCGAAAGGTCGTCAATGATAGCAAAATTCTTTATGGAGAGTTCACGGAGCACGTCAATAACAGAGTGCCTAAAGTGAACTAAAGTGAACTAAAGTGCCTAAAGTTAAAAGAACAAAACAAGTATTAAAAAAGTTTCTTTGAGTCCCGCCCGACTCCGCCTGGACCTATCCGACCACGCCACTCTTTGGCATACGGGCGAAGTCCTGGCGGGCGGGCCTCAACTTTAGCTCACCCTGGCCCAGACCGGGATTAGGGGTTTAGTAGATCAATTCAAGCATGTCGCGCCAG
>JAQYWL010000554.1 GCA_030145035.1 Desulfobacteria bacterium
GTGAATACTAAATAGACGTCTCGGAATTTCTACAACCTGCTGTAATCATTTATCTTTGTAAAAGCTCTCCTTAACAAATACCATTATGAGGTAGATCCACAAAAACTCAGACTGCAAGATTTGAAAAGTCTGCTCGAACAAAATGGCTACTTACTACTTACCTTGTGGGAAAATCCCAATTTGCTTGAGCACGAAGCCTTTACGGAAACTCTTAGGACAATTCTTCATCTGAGGGAAGAACTCCTCAGCAGGAAGGAACTCAGTGGTTTGCCTGATAGCGACGTGGCTCATATTGCTGGTGATATAAACAGGGCCAATGCTTCTATAAGCCGTCAATACGCCGCTATTTAGAGACAACATACAGGCCTTTTGTGCCATAGAGGACACCAAGAAAGATACCATGAAATGTCCTGGACAAGACAGCCGCTACTGGAAACCGGGGGCCATCTTTGAAGTCAAGTGCCCCAAGTGCGGAAACGAGGTAGAATTTTTTAAGGACGACACCACGCGCCTGTGCAACAAATGCGGCCATCGATTTGTGAACCCTGAAATGGATTTTGGCTGTGCCTCGTATTGCCCGTATGCCGAGCAGTGCCTGGGCGACCTTCCTCCGGAGCTTTTGGCCGAAAGAGATGACCTCTTGAAGGACCGGGTGGCCATCGAAATGAAGCGCTTTTTTGGGCACGACTTCAAACGGATCGGCCATGCCGCCAATGTTGCCAGATATGCTGAACAAATCGTCAAGGAGGAAAAAGGGAACCCGGCCGTGGTCCTGAGTGCCGCCTATCTACACGATATCGGTATCCCAGAGGCTGCGCGAAAATACGACAGTACGGCGGCCCGGTACCACCAAAAAGAAGGGCCTCCCATTGCCAGGGAGATCCTGACAAAATTGGGGGCAAGGCAGGAGATCATCGATGAGGTTTGTGACATCATCGGGCATCACCATCACCCTCGGGATAAAGAGACCATGAATTTTAAGATCCTCTATGATGCCGACCTCATCGTCAATCTTGAGGAAGGCCAGAAAAAGAAGGAGACAGAAAGAGACAGGTTGTCGAAGATCATTGAAAAAACATTTCTAACCGATACGGGAAAGCGATTGGCCCGGGAGACCCTGTTTGGGACAGAGCAATGAAACCAAGGAGGACAATTATGTCTGATAGGCCAACAGGAGTGTGCTGGAATGTAAAAAAAGCCGACCTATGAAGAATTGGAAAAAAGGGTCAAGGAATTATAGAAAGAAGGCGCCGAGCGGAAGGGTACGGAGGAAGCGGTCCGTGACACTAACGAGCTTCTGGAGAAGATCTTCTCGACAACCCATCTGCTAATTGCATACATGGACGGGGTGACATATTGGGACTGGACCCTTCAGCCCGTAAGAGACGCTTCCGGCAAGGTGGAAGGGCTCATCCTGTGCCTATTAGACGTTACCGAGCGTATTAAGGCGGAGATGGAATTGAGGAAACACCGTGACCACCTCGAAATACTAGTGGAAGAGCGCACTGCTGAACTAAAAGCTGCAAATGAATTGCTTCAGCGTGAAATCGAAGTTCGCAAGCAGACCGAAGGGGCGCTGGAAGAGCGGACGCGTGATCTTGGCGATCGGGTCAAGGAACTGAACTGCCTCTATGCCATTTCTAATCTTGTTGAGTACCCGGGCATTTCTTTGGAAGAGATACTTCAGAAGACGGTTGATCTCATTCGCCCCTCCTGGCAGTATCCGGAAGTGACTTGCGCACGAATCACCTTGCAAGGTCAAGAATTCACAACAGAAAACTTCAGAGAAACCGTCTGGAGGCTATCCGGGGGCATCGTTGTACATGGCGAGCGGATCGGGTATTTGGAAGTCTGCTACCTGGAAGAAAGACCAGAAAGCGACGAAGGGCCTTTCATGAAGGAACAGAGACACCTGATTAACGCTATTTCCGAGCAATTAGGAAGAATCACCGAGCGCAAGCGGGCGGAGGAGGCGCTTCGAAAGGCTCACAACAAACTGGAACAGCGGGTGAAGGAACGCACTGCCGAACTTCAGTTGCTCTCCTCTCGGCTCCTGGAGGTCCAGGAGGAAGAAAGAAAACGGATCGCTGGAGATCTCCATGACGGCATCGGACAACTGCTGTCCGGCATCAAGTTCAAGGTGGAAAGTACCCTCGGACAGATGAGAGAACACAGGGACGGCCCAGCTCTCAATTCACTGGAAACCTTGATTCCTATGCTTCAGGACGCGGTTGAGGAAATCCGAAAAATCGTAATGAACTTGCGTCCTTCCATCCTGGATGATCTGGGTGTCGTAATGACCATATCCTGGTTCTGCAGACAATTTCAGGCTGTTTATTCGAAAACCCGGATTGAGGAACAGATCAACATAAAGGAAACGGAAGTGCCTGGGGCTTTGAAGACGATTATCTTTAGGGTGTTGCAAGAAGCCCTGAACAATGTAGCCAAACACAGCGACGCAGATCTCGTCCGTCTTTACCTTGGGAAGATAGACGACAACATTGAGTTGGCTATTGAGGATAATGGCCGGGGGTTTGATCTGGGGAGTATACTCTCTTTGGAGGATTCCGAGAAAGGATTTGGGATTACTGGCATGAAAGAGCGGACTGAGCTTTCTGGGGGCTTTTTCACTATTCAGTCCACCATGGGTGCAGGAACCGTTGTTCGGGCGTCATGGCCATACAAAGGGAAGCGGGATAACCGTCCACGGAGTAATGGAGTAATGGAGTAGTGGAGTGATGGGCATAAGCGCTAAGTTGTTTTGTAAACGTTCACAGGTTACATTTATGCCGTATGGAATTGTTTTGAAAGATGAACATCGATGTTCATTTTTTTCAGTACACCTTCCACAGTCCATCCGGTGCAAAAATAACTTAGCACTTATGGGAGTGATGGAGTGATGGAATTTGAGCCCCAAGGAAACAAGGAGTGTCATGAATGAACCTGTGAACAGGTACGGGAGGGGAAGCGTTTATTTCGTAACCAGCCCTCTTTCCATAGCAAAAGCGGTCAATGCCGAAGCAGTGTGAAGGTCCAACTTCTTCATGAGGTTCGCCCGGTGTTTTTCAACGGTCTTTACGCTGATATAAAGGTAGTCGGCAATCTCTTTGTTTTTATACCCCTCGGCAATAAGCTTTAGGACTTGTCGCTCTCGTTGGGTGAGTGTATCCCATGCTGAACGGGGAGTGTGGGTTTTTCTCCCTTCTAAATACCCTTTGATTACCTTTTCCGATATGCCAGGAGTTATATAAGGTTTTCCGCCTAAAACGCTCTTTATCGCCATCACCAGTTCGGCGTGGCTGGCATCCTTCAAGACATATCCGTGGGCACCGGCCTCAAGGGCTGCAAGGATGTATTCTTCAGCTTTGTGGACCGTCAAGGCCAAAATCTTTGTCTGTGGACACAGCCTCTTTATTTCTCTGATAGCGTCCAGACCGCTTGTCCTTGGCATGGACAGGTCCATCAAGACAAGGTCTGGCTTGCATTTCTCAACACATCGGATGGCACTTTTGCCGTCTTCAGCTTCCCCTACGACCTCAAAATGCGGATTCGAAGATAGCAAGGCCCGCAATCCTTCTCTCAGTATCGTGTAGTCTTCGGCGATCACGATTCGTTTTTTTTCCGCCATAATGCAATCAAACTATGCAGCCAGCAGTATTCAAAAAGAGTCCCGCCAAAGCAGGTAGCTGTACCACTTTTCAGCGCGCTCTTGCGCAACTCCCCTACTCGTCGTCATTGCAAATAGGGTACGATCAGACCGTAAATACTGTCTATACCCCATTTACCATGCCCATAAGCCGGGGTAAAGAGAAAACATACAGATCCGATAGAAACTTTTTTCGGGAAGCACTCAGTATGTATAGGGTATTGATCGTCGAGGACAACACCACTTTTCGGCAATCACTCAAAGAGATTCTGCTTGGCGAGTTTCCCTCCATGGTGGTTGAGGAAGCAGCGGATGGAAAGGAAGCCTTACGAAAGGTGGATGCCTTTCGGCCTGACATTATCTTTATGGACATCAGGTTGCCTGGAGAAAGCGGCCTCGAGCTAACAAAGAGAATCAAAGCTGATGACCACAGAATAACCGTTATTATCCTGACCAGTTATGATTTACCAGAATACCGACAGGCTGCCGACCAATACGGGGCGGATTATTTTCTCTCAAAAAGCTCATCGAGCGGAAAGGAGATTGCTTCATTGGTCGAATCCATTTTATCAGATCAGGATAGAGCAAAGCAGTAATGACTCTGGCCCATATAGTGAGTTGCCATCCCGAATTTACCGAGACGTCCGAGGAATATGCGGTTCAGGATGAACCCAAGGCATAACGTTGAATTGTAAGAATCATTCACATTCCCTCTTATTTCTACTCTGTCCTGACGAGGGCATTCAAGAAGGAGGTGGTTTGTATGAAATTAGTTCCTTGGACAGCGTTTGGAGAGCTCAGCACGCTTGGCAGAGAAACGGGAAATTCTTGGAGTCGATCTTTTGACGAAACACCTTCCACCAAGCTCGTTATAGGAGAGTGGGTGCCTTGGATAGACATTTCGGAAACGAAGGAAAACGTGGTGGTTAAGGCCGAGTTGCCTGGTCTGGAAGCAAAAGATCTCAGTGTTAGTATCTGGGGGGACGTCTTAACGATCAAGGGTGAGAAAAAAAATGAAGAGGAAGAGAAAGACCAACATTGTTACTATTGTGAGAGATACTGTGGATCTTTCTATCGTTCGTTCCGGCTCCCTGTAGGCGTGCAAAGTGATGAAGTGAAAGAGACCCTCAAGAATGGCGTCTTGAAGATCACGCTTTCCAAAGCTGCGGAGCCAAAAGAAGATGGGTGCTAAGATAATGGCAATATGGGACTGACGCAACGTTTGATATTGGTGCCCAGCAAGTGACAGCCCGTGAGTAATGAACCTGCACGGGTTGTGGAAAGGATAGTGGCTCAGGATTAATTGGACTCGGGTTGGATGAAAGGAGGCTGAATATGTCAAGTGGCAGTGATAGATCTTTGCAGATGCTCTCCAGAGCATTGGAGATGGAAAAGGAGGGCAAGGCTTTTTATGAGGAGGCCGTTTCAACCTGCCAGAACGAGCTTGGGCGAGAAATGTTTCGCATGCTCATGAAGGATGAACTCCTTCATATGGATCGCATCGGCAAGATTTACGAATCCCTGAAGGGGGGTGAGGCATGGTCCGAGGAGTGGAAGTCGATAGAACCCGACCATAAGGATCTCAGAGTCCTTTTCAAGGAGATGGCGTCTGCCCACGGCACAAAAATCACGGCCAAGACGAGCGACCTGGAAGCACTCGATGTTGGCATCGATTTCGAATCGCGCTCGGTGGCCTTCTATCAGGATCACCTCTCAAAGGCCAAGGATCGAGTGGAGCGGGAGTTCATTGAGCAGATGGTCACGGAGGAAAAAAGTCACCATGCTGCCCTGTCGGACATGAAGTTGTATCTTTCTGATCCGGCTGCATGGTTCCTAGAGCAAGAGCACCCGGGACTTGATGGGGCCTGATCAGAAACGGGGGACTCCAGAATGAGAGACAATACCCTGAACATTCTTATTGGCGGTGAAGCAGGTCAAGGGTTGGTCACGGTCGGACAGCTCCTGGCCAAAAGCCTCGTGCGAAGCGGCTATTTCATCGTGGTGACCCAGAGCTACCAGTCTCGTATTCGAGGCGGACACAACACGTTTGCCATCCGTGTGGGGGTTGATGAGGTCATTGCCCCAAAGGAGCCCGTGGACCTTCTTGTCGCTCTCGATGGAGACACGGTCACTTTGCATAGGAAGGATCTCTCATCTACCGAAAGTGGTGTTTCACCACGCCTCCTTCCAGGGATAAGTAAACATCTTGTTGTGGATGACAGCGATGAGCATACAGAGGACGGTCATATTACGGAAGATCTTTCTGTGCGCAAGCTCATGGTTGAAAAGCGGTTGAGAAAAGGAGAAGGGATGCGGGCTGAAGTCATCTCACCAGATGTGCAGGGGGAAGAGAAGCCGCACCTGCTGTTGGTCTCGTGGGGATCGAGCAAGGGAGCAGTGCAGGAGGCAGCCACACGTATGAAATCCAACGGAGAGAAGGTGGCCACACTCCATTTCTCGCAGGTGTGGCCGCTGGTCCCGGACAAATTCATGGAACATCTTGAGAAGGCAGAGGAGGTGGTATGCATAGAGGGAAATGCCTTTGGGCAGCTATCTCGGCTGATTCGTCGCGAGACAGGATTTCAAATCAACAAAAAGGTGCTTCGATATGATGGGCTGCCGCTGACACCGGAGTCGATACTTCGGGACTTGTA
>JAQYWL010000437.1 GCA_030145035.1 Desulfobacteria bacterium
AATAAAGGGGGAGTTTGGAGTACCCCCCTTTGTAAAAGGGAGTTCCCCCCTTTGTAAAGGGGGGGGCTAGGGGGGATTTTAGGGGGGATTTTAGAAACGGGGCAATTTTCATTGTAAAACATTCTGTTAAGCCTTACCTTGACGTTGCCCTAATAAAATCCCTGCGGGATTTTATAGATTGGTTTTATTTCCTCGTCAGACGGAATACACCGTCCCATTTCTCCCCGGGAGCTACCGGCGGATTATCTTTAAATGTTTTGCAGCGCCGAATATAGACTTCAGATGGTGTGGTTTTGCCGTCGGGTACCAGTTCGATCTTCAGGGCTTCTCTAAATTTAGCAACAGCTTCGTCCCATTCCATCTTGAGGTAATGCTGCATCCCCTCGTCAAAGACCTTAAAGAGATCTTTCTCCTGATCGCTAAGATCTCCCTTCATGGCGCAGACTTCGTAAACCTTGACGGGCTCGGACTTGCCCACAACGGTGATGTTGTCGATCATGCGGGCTTCGACCATGTCCATGATTCTTTTCTTTTCGCCGTTGTGGTTGAATTCTAAGTCCAGTGTGTACCCGCTTACCAAGGTGTAAACGCCGTACTGCTTGCCGGCTGCTTCCAGACGGGCCGCAATGTTGACAGGGTCTCCCATCATTGTGTAGTTCATGCGCATGGAGCTTCCCATGTTCCCAACGACTATTTCTCCGGTGTTAATACCGATCCGCATTTTCATCCGGTGAACAATCCTGGGCCATTTGTCTCCTGGAGCCCACTCTTCGGGAGGCAGGTTCTTGGTATTGCGGTCGGGCTCTTCAGGAGATTGTTTTTCATTTCGCCACTTCTCTCGGAACTCAAGGAGCTTATTTTGCATGACCACAGCGACACGGGCGGCCCTGAGTCCGTGATCGGGCAGATCCATAGGCGCCCCGAAAAAGGCAAGGATCGCATCACCCTCATATTTGTCCAGGGTCCCTTTCTCGCTGATGAGAATATCTGTCATAGCGGAGAGATATTCGTTGAGAAGTTCCACCAGTTGATGAGCCGTGAGTTTTTCCGCAAAAGTGGAAAAACCCTCGATGTCTGTAAAATAGGCGGTTATGGACCTGGCTTCACCGCCGAGCTCGGGCATGGCCTTGCTCTCGTGCATCTCCTCGATCAGCTCGGGTGAAAGGTAGTTTTGGAATGTAGCTTTAAGGAACTTTTTGTCTCGCTCTTCGGTAAGGTACTTGTAGACTGTCAGGCACACGTAGGTCAGGACAAGTACGACGCCCACGGGATAGACAATGTTCAGCCAGGCGCCCAGGTGGCTGAACAGATACTGGCACAGGAGTAAATAGGTCACAAGTAATCCGATGGTCACGGCCGTCCCGGGCAAGGCCCGGAGGCGCGGAACCACCAAACCGATGATAAGGCCGAGCAGGACCATGGCCATTAGGTCAAAGAATCTTGCCCACTCAGGGCGCTGGATAAAATCCTGGTGAAGGATGTTATCGATGATGTTGGCATGAATCTCAAGACCCGGGAATACGTTGGAAAAAGGCGCAACGCGCATGTCGTATATGCCGATGGCGGTGGCGCCAACCAGAACAATCTTGTCCTTAAAGGTTTCCGGGGGCACCCTGTGGTGGAGGATATCAGTAATAGATATGTGCGGAAAGGTCTTGCTGCTGCCGCGATAGTTTACCATAAGGCGGCCGAACTCGTTCGTGGGTGCTGTCAGTTTGCCGATCTGTAACTTCTGAATCCCGTAGTCGGCTATGACGGGTATGGGCACCCGACGCGTATAGGCCTGAAGGGCTTGCACGGAAAGGGGGGCATAAAGGTGTTTCCGGCATCGGAGAACCAAAGGGACCCATCGGACACTACCATCCTGATCAGGAAACATGTTAAAATAGCCTGAATACTGGGTAGACCCGGCAAAGATCGCTATGTTGGACTGGGGCATAAAGGCCTCTTGGAGCCGGACCCTTTGGGCTTGATCTGATGTGTAGCGAATCATGGAGTAGCGTGAGGTTTTTGCATTTTTGATCTGAGCTTTGACGGTGTTTTCGTCTAAGTGCTCAAGGCCCTCCGGGATCATTTGAAAGAAGTACCCCAGCACCACCCTGGCCTTTGAGGTTTTAATGGCTTCGGCAAAGATCAGGTCATTATCTGCCCGCTGCCTGGCCTGATTCAGGTAGGCATCAAGCCTGTCATCTCTTATACCAAGGCGTTCTACCACATTTTCAAAATTGATGACCGCCTCGACAGTGCTGTTCTTGTCAGGCTCTAAGAAGCCTACATCAAAGGCAATGACCCTGGCACCGCTTTCAGAGAGCGTGCGGACCAGTTCAGCAAATTTAGACCTGGGCCAGATCCATTTTCCCTGCTCCTCCAGGCTCTTTTCGTCGATCACCGCCAGGACTACCTCCGGCCCCGGGGTCACCGCGCCCCTGGAAAGAAATCTCAGATCAACCGTCTTCAACTCCATGAGGTCCAGAAAAGGCACACCCCAGAGATAGGCCGCCATCCCCAGCACAATGATGCAAATAGTGATGGTTGCGGCATTGATCCTGAAAAGCCTTTTCAGAATTTTCTTATTGGACAGGCCTGGCCCCATGCGGTAACCATAGGGGATGTAAGCGGGAAAGTCAAGCTAAAGCTTTATTTTTATTGACACTATCGATGTATGTCGGTAGGGTCGAACATAACGTGAGACCTCCGCCAATACCTGTCTCTCAAGACTATGTTGGGGGTTGTGTTTTTCGGGTTTAGATCCAGGTATGGAAATTTATGGACTCGAAGAAGATTAAATCTAAGAGCCTGTTTGAAAACTTCCTTTTGGGCCGTCAGATCGCTGGAAGTCATATGAAATCTTTCCAATACCAGCTTATGATGCC
>JAQYWL010000041.1 GCA_030145035.1 Desulfobacteria bacterium
CATAAGAGTGAGCTAAAGTTTATGAGAAGAGTGCCTAAAGTGAGCTAAAGTTAAGGAATGGACATGATCGACTTGTGATCCTTGTTTCGTCTTTTGATTTAAGCACCTTAATTCATGGAGTAAAGAGAGCCAAGAATATGAAAGGAGCATAATTGACTTATATTTTTGGTTCTTAACTTTAGGCACTTTAGTTCACTTTAGGCACTTTAGACACTTGTCTCAACTCACTTTAGTTCACTTTAGGCACTTGTCTCAACTCACTTTAGAGACTTTCCCTTATAGGCTCAAAATCTCCTCGTAAGACACCTTTTCATCGATCGGCCCAAGGAGGGCTACAGACACAGCCTTGTCTTGGAAAGTGTCCTGTGCCAGTCTCAACATGTCTTCGGCCGTAACCTTTTCTATGTTGTCTACCAGTTCTTCTAAGGGGATATGACGGCCAAAATTGATCTCGTTGTGAGCAAGGCGAGTCATCTGGTAATCAGTGCTTTCAGCAGCAAGGTACAAACCCCCCTTCAAGTGTTCTTTGGCGTTTCTGAGTTCAGAACCGTTGACCGGTTTTTCCTTGATCCGCTTCATCTCGTTGATGATGAGACGAAGAACCTTCTGAGTGTTCGATTTGTCTACCCCCACGTAAACACCTAACAGTCCGGTGTCACAATACGATGAGACAAAGGAGTAGATCGAATAGGCGAGGCCCTGGCGTTCCCGGATTTCCTGAAATAGCCGGGAACTCATGTTGCCACCCAGAACGACATTCAGAAGGATACAGGCATGTCGCCGTGGATCCGTGGTGTGGACACCTTCGGTTCCAAGACAAATATGGACCTGCTCCAGATCCTTGGGATGAGCGGTCGCCACCCAATCCATGGTCTGTTTGTTGCGCTCCGGGAAGTCATTCCCTTTCCGAACCACTTCAAAGGCCCGAGCTATCGATTCTACAAATGATGGCTGCTCCAGGTTTCCGGCTGCTGCAATTACGATCCGTTCAGGTTGATACGCTCGGCTGAAATACTCCTTCATGGTATTGGAATCGAACCTTATCACGGTCTCAGGGGTTCCGAGTATGGAACGTCCCAAGGGATGGCTTCCCCAAACAGCTTGGGCCAACAGGACATGGATGCGCTCATCCGGTGTGTCCTCTAACATTTTTATTTCCTGAAGAATCACCTGGCGTTCTCGTTCTACCTCACCGGGATCAAAGACAGAGTTCAAAAAAATGTCAGACAAAAGGTCCACCATCGTATCAACATGGGTGTCCATTACTTTGGCATAGTAACAGGTGTTCTCTTTGCTGGTGAAGGCGTTACATTGACCGCCGATGGCGTCAAACTCTTTGGCGATTTGAAGGGCGGTTCGTCTTTCGGTCCCTTTGAAGATCATGTGCTCGATGAAGTGGGAAAGCCCTCCCTCTTCAGCTTTTTCATCACGCGCGCCTACGTTGACCCATACCCCCATTGCGACCGACCGAGCTTGAGGCACCTGTTTGGTAACGATTCTAATGCTGTTGTCCAGGACCGTTTTGTTATAATCGTGCGGCATGTTTTTCATACTCCATAGCAGCCTTTCGGCTGAGGCGAATCTTGCCGTCACGATCTACTTCAAGAACCTTGACCATGACTTTGTCGCCCTCCTTTAGAATATCACTTACTTTATCGACGCGTCTTGAATCGAGCTGCGAGATATGCACCAGTCCGTCGGTTCCCGGAAAGATCTCTACAAACGCCCCGAAGTCCATGATCTTGCGAACAGTCCCCTCATACATGGCCCCAACCTCTGCTTCTTGAACAATATCCCGGACCATCTTGAGGGCCTTTTCCCCCGATTCCTTATCAACACTAAGTATCTTGACAAGACCGGAATCATCTATATCGATCCGGGTGTCCGTTTCCGTCTGTAAAGCCCGGATCACTTTGCCCCCGGGGCCGATGATATCCCGTATCTTGTCGGGATTGATGTGTATAGACAAGATCTTGGGCGCATAGGGGGAAATTTCCTGTCTGGGCTCTTTGATGGTCTCTTCCATCTTGTCCAGGATAAAAAGACGGCCCTTGCATGCTTGGTCGAGTGCCTTTTGCATGATCGGCTTGGACAGGCCTTCAATCTTGATATCCATCTGAAGGGCGGTGATCCCCTCACGTGTGCCGGCCACTTTGAAGTCCATATCTCCCATGTGGTCTTCATCGCCCAGGATGTCAGACAGTATAAGCACGTTGTCCCCTTCCTTTACGAGCCCCATTGCAATCCCTGACACGGTGGCGCTGACTGGAACACCGGCATCCATCAGGGCAAGGCTACTGGCACACACGGTGGCCATAGAAGAAGAGCCGTTCGATTCCAAAATCTCCGATACAACGCGGATCGTGTAGTCAAAAGTATCCCGGTCTGGCAATACCTTTCCCACAGCGCGAGTGGAAAGCCCGCCGTGCCCGATTTCCCGCCGGCCCGGGCTTCCGAATCGTTTTGCTTCTCCAACGGAGAAGGGGGGAAAGTTGTAATGAAGCATGAAGGGCACGAAGATGTTCCCTTCTAAGGTTTCAACCCGCTGCTCATCGCCGGTGGAACCAAGGGTTACAACGGAAAGGGCCTGGGTTTCGCCACGCCTAAAAAGGGCTGAGCCATGGGTCCGTGGCAGCACTCCCACCTCACAGGTGATGGTGCGAACCTCATCGAACTTGCGGCCATCTATACGACGGCCTTCTGTCATGGCGAGGTTGCGCATTATATGGCGCTCAAGGGCGTGAAACACCTCATCAACCTGTTGCTCGCTATCGGCATAGCGATTTCCAACGGCCGCCACTACATCGGCTTTCACATCCTTCAGTGTATCACGGCGTTTGAGCTTTTCAGGGATCTGTATGGCTTCCTTGATCCGCTCGGCAGCCAGGGCTTCCACCTCTTTGGCCAGGGCCTCGTCTATTTCACTAACAGGAGCGGGGCGCTTTGCCAGGCCAACAGCCTCCTTGAGCTTGACCTGTAGGTCAATAATTGGTTGTAAGGCTCTGTGGCCAAAGAAGATCGCTTCCAGCATATCCTCCTCTTTGACAAAGAGACCTCCTCCATCTACCATGACCACAGCGTCTTTGCTCCCCACAACGATCAGATTGATATCGCTGTTTTTCAGTTCTTCATGGGTGGGGTTGACACTGAAATGACCATTTATGCGACCCACACGCACGCAGGCGATCGGTCCGGCAAACGGGATGTCAGACATCTCCAGGGCTGCCGAGGCGCCTGTGACGGCTAATATATCGGGATCATTTTCTTTATCCACGGAGAGCACTGTGGCGACGCATTGTGTCTCATATCTGTAATTTTTCGGGAAAAGAGGCCTGATCGGCCGATCTATGATCCGTGCAGTGAGCGTTTCCTTTTCGCTTGGTCGTCCAATCTCTCTACGAAAATAGTTGCCGGGAATTCTGCCGGCCGCATATCCTTTTTCCTGGTATTCGACTGTCAAAGGGACAAAATCGATCCCTTCCCGGATTTCATCCGTGGAAACAGCGGTCACCAAAACCATGGTCTCCCCATACCGGACCATGACAGCGCCACTGGCCTGTCGTGCCATTTTTCCTGTTTCTATACTAAGGGTGCGATCACCCACCTTTGCCTCAAAAGATACTTCCATTTTTTTTCTCCTCGGAGTTCGTTATTCGTTATCTGTTATTGGTTATTGGTTATTCGTGAATCAGGAACCGATTGTCGATTGTTGATTGTTGATTTGTTTTATTCAATCATCAATCATCAATCCAAAAATTCACGAAATTATTTTCGAAGCCCCAGGGCCTTAATAACCGCCCGGTAACGCCTGACGTCCTTGCCCTTCAGGTAATTCAGCAACCTGCGCCGCTGGCCGACCACTTTTAGCAAGCCCCTTCTCGAATGATGATCTTTTCGGTGGATCTTGAAATGCTCGTTTAGTTGGCTGATGCGCTGAGTTAGAAGGGCGATCTGGATCTCTGGCGATCCCGTATCTGTTTCGTGGACTTTGAACCGATCAATCACTGCCTTTTTTTCCTCTACTGCTAAAGCCACCTTTAGGACCTCCTCTTTTGGATTGATGATTGATGATTGATGATTGATGATTGACGATTTGGGATTTGGGATTTGGGATTTTCAATCGACAATGGAAACACACAAGCATATGGATACACACCATTCTTTTTGCTTGAGCTTAAGACAGCAACGAGGTTGCCGCGGGCATCGGTTACCTTTATCCACCCAGATAGAGAGTCTGAATCGCACCATGCCGGAACGGTTATCCGGTGGCTGTCTAACGGGGTCCAAGGACAAGTCCGCCGAAGGCGGGCCGCCGCA
>JAQYWL010000539.1 GCA_030145035.1 Desulfobacteria bacterium
GCTCATGGTGGAAGATGAAATCCCTTGGGAACATATAGCCTTTCCTGTCATACGGGAAACACTGGTGCGTTATTTCAAAGATCGCGAAATAGGCTACTTCTCTTTTCATATAGGGGATATTTTGCGTGGGCGGTAATGTCCAATGGGCCTGTGGTGGATATCTGGTTTTCGATAAATGTCATATTAACTAACACGCTTTCCGGACCGGAAGCACTGCCGCAAGGCACAACTCCCGCCCTTTGGGCGTGGAGCTTCACAATCCCGTATGTTTTGATTTACTCACCCTGTGTCTAAGGGGCAAACCGTGGAATGGAATAATAAGGAGAGCGCATTGAAAAACGCTGACGGACTAGAAAGTCTGCTTCGCGATCTGTTTAGGTCCCAAGGTCTATCGGTTTTAGCTACGCAGAGGGAAGGGCAACCTTTCACAAACTTGGTTGCCTTTGCAGCGACCGACGATCTCAAGCACTTGGCCTTCGCCACGACACGAGCCACGCGCAAGTATGCCAATCTAGCAGCAGATTCTCAGGTTGCCATGCTTGTCGACAACAGGCGCAACCAGATTTCCGACTTCGAAAACGCAGCCGCTGTGACTGCCATTGGCAAAGCCGAGGAAGCTAGAGGGGAACACAGAGATCGCCTGTTGGAGATTTACCTATCGAAGCATCCCCACTTAAAGGGGTTTGCAACGTCTCCCAACTGCGCGTTGATGAAGGTGACCGTGGAAAAATACGACATTGTAAGAAGGTTCCAACACGTCGTAGAACTGCGTATGAAGCCATGAAACTCATTCTTGCCTTCGAAGAAATTCGTGATAACGATCGAGGCCTGGTTGGTGGCAAAGCTTTTGCTCTGTCCAGGATGGCGCGAACCGGGATGAACGTTCCGCCTGGTCTCTGCGTAACTACGGAGGCCTATAACGACTTTGTATCTTCCACTGGGCTGCAGGGAAGGATCTGCATGAAGTGGGGTCGAAAGCGTTTTGAGGACATGCGCTGGGAAGAGATGTGGGACCTCTCGCTGCGCATCCGAAACATCTTCTTGAACACACCCATGTCAGCTCAGTTGGCTAACGCGTTGAGTGGCCCGATTGCGTCCACCTTGACCGGGAAGCGCGTGGTCGTCAGATCATCGGCACCGCACGAGGATTCCGCGAGGGCATCATTTGCAGGTTTACACGAGTCATACGTCAATATCGAAGGCATGGACGCCATCATAGAGCGTATCAAGCTTGTGTGGGCATCCCTGTGGTCAGACCGCGCCATGCTTTACCGCCAGGAACTCGGGCTGGACGTTGAAAAGAGCGCCATGGCCGTGGTGATACAGGAGATTGTCGTGGGGGAACGGTCAGGTGTCATTTTCGGAAGGAACCCCAACGACGCCTCTCAGGCTGTGATTGAAGCGGTTTATGGACTCAATCAAGGTCTCGTGGACGGCACGGTTGAACCGGATAAATGGATTCTTGATCGAAAGACCGGGAGGATCATCTCTCATTTCACGGCCCAGCGAGAAAAGGCCATGGCCACATCCCATGACGGCGTTTCCCTCCAACCGCTTCTTCCGGAAGCCTCAGAGCGTCCGCCCCTGAGTCCTGAAGAAACTGGGAAAGTGTATGGACTTGCCAAGACCGCAGAGACACTCTTTGGGGCCCCACAGGATATGGAATGGACGTTGCGTCAGAATACCTTGTATGTTCTCCAATCTCGACCGATCACGACCGGGCCTGTAGACCAAAAAGACGACCAACGGCCCTGGTACCTGAGTTTGCACAGAAGCTTTGAAAACCTGAAAACGCTTCGTCGGAAAATTGAAGATGAATTGCTTCCGCAAATGAAGGATGAGGCCTTGCGTTTGGCCAATCAAGAACTGGCCAAACTTTCAGATGCCGAGCTTGCCGAAGAAATCGAGCGGCGGACCCGGATTTACGACCAGTGGTCAGGCATCTACCGAGAACACTTCATTCCCATGGCTCACGGGATGCGGCTTTTTGGCGAGTTTTACAACAGCGCCATGCATCCCTCGGATCCTTACGAGTTCATGAGCCTTTTAGGGGCCAGTGAGATGGTTAGCATTAAACGGAACCGGATGCTGGAAGGCATGGCGTCCATGATCCGACAGGACGAAAAACTTGCCGCCCAGTTGACATCCGGGGAAAGTGGACGCCTGCCTGAGGCCTTTGATACGGCCTTGGAAGCGTTTATAGATCAGTTCGGAGATTTGTCATGTGGCGCTGAACAGTGTACCCAGGGGCGTGATTCCATGATCAACCTCCTCTTGGAGATGGCCACCTACCGCCCACCAACGGAACGCTTCCAGCGTCAGGACTTTGAAGCATTGAAACAAGAGTTTCTAACCCAGTTTTCCGGAGGAAAGAAAGACTATGCGACCGAACTTCTGGATCTGGGACAGGCCAGCTATAGGCTGAGAGATGACGACAATATCTATATTGGCCGGATAAAGGGTCAGGTTTCCAGAGCTGCAGATGAAGGGAGGGGCAGAATCGAGCAACGAGGTGGCATCCACACCAAGGACCTGGAAGCAGCAGAGATCATCCGCGCCCTGGAGGACCCTAACTTTGTGCCAGAGAGGCCGGTTCGTCCTGATAAGGACAATGCCAAGGCCAACTTCAAGGCACGACAGCTGGTGGGACAGCCCGCATGCCCAGGCATCGCTAGAGGGAGAGCGAAAGTCATTCTAGCCCCATCCGACCTGATGAGCTTTGAGGCTGGGGAGGTATTCGTGTGTGATGCGTTGGATCCCACCATGACTTTTGTCGTACCGTTGGCGGCAGGTATCGTTGAACGCAGAGGTGGGATGTTAATCCACGGTGCGATCATTGCCAGGGAATATGGACTTCCTTGCGTGACTGGGGTTCCAGAGGTTACCTCTTTCGTCCAAACGGGGGATCAGATTACTGTGGATGGGTATTTAGGCATAGTGATAGTCAGTTCTGTAAGCTAGCATCCGGGCAAAAGGAGCCCGAATGCTGTCATGCCAATGTCTCAATGTCCGAGAAGAGTTCCTGGTCAAACATGGTTTCTCAACTGGAGTTCAATGGGGTGGGGATGAAGGTAGTATTGCTGTTTGAGATAGGGTTGCTCGTATTTCCGGACATAATGATTAATCAACGTGATAGGCACAATGAGGGGAACGTAATAGGAGCGATAATGATCGATCAGCTCAAGTAGTTCCTGCTTCTCATCTCCAGAGAGTTGTTTCTTGAAATACCCCATAACGTGCTGGAGCACATTGACATTTTTCTTGGTCGTTGTTTTCAGCCGCAGGGCTTCCATTAAAAGCTTCTGATATTCTTTGTACAACGCGTTTGTCGTCATCTCCTTGGCCTTGGCCACTAACCTTCCCATCCGACGATGATGTTTTTCGCTATGCGAGAAGACCAGCAGCTTGTGCTTTGTATGGAAGTCTACGAGATGCCCCCTACGTTTAGGTAGTGCAATCAGTTCCCGCCATCTCTTGAAAACGAAGATGCGTTCGATGAAGTTCTCGCGAAGTTTGGGATCGTGGAGTCGTCCCTCATCCTCAACAGGCAGCAAAGGAAACTGTTCCATGAATACTCGGGCAAAGATCCCCACGCCTTTTTTCACGGGAATCCCTTTTTTATTGTAAACCCGAACGCTTTCCATACCACTGCTGGGAGAATTGCGTTTGAAGATAAAGCCGCAAAGCCCCTCCTTTTCAAGCCCACCCACGCGTCTTTGGGCCCATTTGAGCATGCGGTCTGTGTGGTCCTGGTTGGTGCGGGTCGTTACAAGCCGTGGGGCGCTCACGTCGCCGACGAGACGCATGGACTCCCGAGGAATGCTAAAACCGCACTCGACCTCAGGGCATACAGGGACGTATTCAACGAATTGTCCAAGGGTGCCAGTGAGAAATCGGTCTAACTTGTGGCCACCGTCAAATCGAACGTTTTCGCCCAGCAGGCAGGCGCTGATTCCCAGTCTGATCTCTTTTTCCATCGGTGTTCTTCCCAAGCTCACTATGCCATGACATCATTTAAGGAACATATCAATTCGAAAAGCAATGGGCAATAAAAAGACCGGCGAGGTTCTCATGAGGTCTTGGCTTCGTTTTCCCAAAAAGATCTTTCCAGGCTCTTCGGCTTGGTCGTGCGCCAAAACATGGGGTAATAAAGGCCATCTCACGCAGGATGATCCGATGTGAATAAGGAGGGCAGCGTTTGGCGGGTGAGACAAAGACAAGGTTTGCAGGAAGAAAGGAATCATAGTATAGGTATGCTCTAGGGAAAATTCTCTTACCACCGCCTACCTTTATGAGCAAACCACCGGCCGCTAGTTCAGGCAGATGAGGAGACAGGGTATGAACGCCAGTAACACGAGGGTTCTTCTGACTGGCCCTACTGGATTTATCGGTGGCCGCCTTCTGTACGCTCTCGATCAAGAAGGCTTTCGGGTTCGATGCCTGGTGCGCATATCGGAAGAGCTTGTTATCAAGAGGCCCTTGAAACTGGAGCCGGAAGTCGCATATGCAGACTTGCTTGAACCGAATACGCTGCCTCAGGCCATGGAAGGCATGGACGCTGCCTACTATCTTGTTCATTCCATGGGCGGGCGGAGCATAGCGGAAACCAAGGCCTTTGCAGATCGGGATCGGAAATGCGCCAAGAACTTTTTGAAGGCTGCGGAAGAGGCTGGTCTAAAGCGAATCATTTATCTCGGAGGTCTTGGCGAGACAGGAGACAAGCTCTCTAAACATCTTGCCAGCAGGCAGGAAGTGGCCAATATATTACAGTCAGGCCGCATTCAGACGACCGCACTGCGGGCGGCAGTCATTATCGGGGCTGGCGGTGCATCCTTCGAGTTGATCCGTTATCTAGCGGAACGTCTGCCGGTAATGATGTGCCCCCGGTGGATTAAGACCCGTTCTCAGCCCATCGATGTTCAGAATGTCATTTCGTACCTCGTCGGATGCCTACGTCAGCCAGCGACCGCCGGTCTGACCCTCGATGTTGGCGGGCCAGATATTATCACCTATCTGGCAATGATGCGTATCTACGCACGAGTGCGCGGTTTGCGCCGATTTATTTTTACTGTGCCCCTCCTCACGCCGCGCCTTTCTGCCTACTGGATCAATCTTATTACGCCGGTCCCTGCCGGCATCGTCTTCCCCCTGGTTGAGGGGCTCAAGAATGAGGTCATATGCAGAGAGAACCACATTCGAGACCTCATACCTATTGAGCTTATGTCTATGGAAGAGGCAATATGCACGGCCTTGACAGAAACCGAGAAGGGACCTGGCCATCTGCCATCCAGACAGGCATGCTTCATATCGGCTAAGGGGACGTGGGGATGATAGCGCCCCCCGTTGTTCACAAGATTTGCTTTAATATCCAGCGTTACTTAGCAGCCCGGCCCCAGACAGCATAGA